>JAVBPB010000155.1:0-16503 GCA_031549965.1 Mobilisporobacter sp.
ATCAAAAGATAAAATATTACATTAAAATACTTCATTCTACTAACATTTATTTAAGAATCCGTTATCTTACTTAATAATCCATATAAATTATTTCTTGTACCAATTTTATTGGAATAACCTGACTGTTTTATATGATATAAAAGTTTCATGTCGTGTACAAAGAATCGCCAATTATTTAAATTTTTATATTGGTCATTTATTCTATTACTATCTGTATATTTAGTATTATCCAATTCATCTTTTAAACTTTTTCTATCAATATCAAAAAAGACCAAATTATTAATACAGATTTTAAATTTTCTATAATTTTCAAGTTTATTATTAATAAAATCATCATCTTTACAACATTTTTCCTTTTTAGCTATTAATAATTGTTCTTCAACCCTGTCATAATAATAACGTATTGGTTCATGGCTATATGTAAACTCAACTCCAATACTCATTCTTAATTCTTTGTTTATGATATCACTTTTCAATTCCAGATCAATGTCTTTTTTTAATTCTTCATTAATTCCATTTAATATAAATTTGGTTAGTTCTATACCAGCAAACAAATGTCTCGGCAAAACAGCAAAAAACATATCATCCCCTGCCATATACAATGGAAAAATCTTAAAATCATCATATTGTTTTTTTAATATATCCACATAGTCATGTAATTTTTCAAAACTAATGTACTCATTTAATATTTTACTAATCTTATCATAAACCTCATAAGACTCTAACCCTTTAAACAAGTCACCCATTCCGTCCAAATCTGCTTTAATCATTACAACCTTAAACCGCTTACCATTCCCCTCTTTTTCGTCTTCATCTTTTTCATTTCTATCCTTAAGTTCATCAATAGTATTACAAAAATTTTTATATTTATCTATAATTATATCATTCTCATGGTAATCTTTTTTCTCAAATTTAAATAAGACTTCGGAATTTTCCTTAATAATTTTATTCATACAATCTTTATGTTTCAATAGTTTCTTTGCATCTGAAATATCTTTTAATTGATCAATAACATTATTATCTTCCTTTTTAAAATAAACATATTTAAGCAAAGCTTGTCCGCAAAATTTTTTATAATATTGTACAAATAATTTATTCAAATTTTCTTTTATTTCATTTTCCTCTATATCAATGTAAAAAATTTGAATACCAGAACAATTAAGCAATACTTTAATATTTTTATTACAGAATTTTTCATTAATTGCCTTTTTTAATTCTTTAGATATCTCATTGGAGGATTGAATTATATTTCTTAATGTTCCATGTTCTGATTGTTTTTCCTGTGTATGAGAATTTATCCTTTCATATAAAAAAGTTTGAACTTTATCTATAGAAATAGCTACTACATATTTCTCCATTCAATCACTCCCCTTCTCTAAAAGTTCCTATTGTAGGTGCATGCTTATAATGAGTTAAATAATTGAGATAGGTTTGCTCCATTTGCAGATAGTTATTAATAATATCATAAATTACAACCCATTTGTCAACTTTCATTTATTTTATTACCCCTTCCTCATTGTTAATTTTAAAAAATAATGTTGAAAAATGTCTGATTTTATTATACACCAAAATATTCCAATATGTAAATATATTTTACAATTATTTAATAAAAATGTATTGACATATTAATAATTTATCTTATATGATTAATCTAATACATATTAATAAAATTATAGGAGGACTACATGACAGTAAAAGATGCAATTCAAACTCGTAGAAGTATTCGTAAATTTAAACCAGAAGGCATAATAAAAGATGAGGATTTAACTCTAATTTTAACTGCTGGTATGATGGCACCATCTGCCTGCAATATGCGACCATGGAAGTTTATAGTAATAAAAAATAGAAATAAATTAAATGAGATTAGAAAGGTTCATCCATATACCTCCATGTTAGAAACTGCTTCCCTTGCTATTGTTATTACTGCCTTACCAGAAATTCAACAGGGAATTGCAAAAGATTACTTCCCCCAAGATTGCGGTGCTGCCACTCAAAATATATTACTACAGGCATGGGAATTAGGTTACGGAACATGCTGGTGCGGCGTCTATCCTAAAGAAGAATGTATGGCAGAGCTGAAAGAAATATTAAATCTTGATTCAATTCCATTTAATATTATTGCACTTGGTGTACCGGATGAAGTACCAAATGCACGAGGTTTTTTTGAATCAGATAGGATAAGTTACATTGAATAAATTTAAATATTTGACAAAATCAATATTTACATGCAAATATTTGCACAAGATTATCTTATATTCAATTAAACTTTTTTCTCCCATGAAGTGTCTTGCTCACTAAAAATGTTCTTGTAATACTATTAAATTTATTGTATAATGAAAAAGGTATCTTAATTAGCAAATCTATCTCTTGTTGAAATTAATTTCCAATTTTTGTAATATTATTAAGATATATAATCGTTTTTAAGGAGGAAGTTGTTTAAATGGCTATAAACAAGCTAAAGAATCAACAATATGAAGAAATTAGAGCTCTTTTCAAATCTGTTATTAACTTAACAAGTTCATTAAGTGCATTTGGCATTAAATTAAAACATGAGAATGAAACTATTAGTAATTACATTCATGAATTAGATTTAATTTCTAGCAATTTTAGTCAAGACTTTAACAATATTATTTCTGAGCAAGGGCTTATTGTAAGTGGCTCCCAAAATATTTCTGAATTGCTATCAAATATTCAATCAGAAATTCAACTTGTAAAATCTGGTGTCGTTAACAATTCCAATACTATGTTACAAGTTCTTGAGCAAATGAATGCCATTAAGTCTAAATCAGATCATATGCGTAATCAAATACAGTTGCTTGATACTGCAAGTAAAGAAGTACAATCTTCCATAAAAAATCTAGAAAAAATTGCCTTACAAACCAATATGCTTGCTCTAAATGCTTCTGTAGAGGCCTCCAGAGCTGGAGCTGCTGGCAAGGGATTTGGTGTTGTGGCTGGTGAAGTACAATCTCTCTCTTTAAGCACTTCTAAACTTTTGGAAACAATGACATCTTCTTTAGAAAATATTAATAGCTCAACTTCTGTTGCTATGAATAGCATTCAGGATACAGCTATCAGTATAGGAGTAATTGATGATACCATATCCGTTTTAAGTAATGACTTATCTGGAGAAAAACAAAACATTGAAGAAATCTATGAAAATGTGTCAAAGATTAATACAATATCAAGTAATTTTACTGAAATTACTACCAATGTATCCAGAACAATAGAAGAATCCACAAAACATGTAAATCAGATTACTCAAATGTCAAATAATTTAGAGAGAGTTGTTAAGAACTTAGGTGATTTATATAAATCTTTTGAAAATGTAGAAAATCAATCAAAGCAATCTGAAAAAAGTATTTCAAATATTACATCTAATTCTCAATATAGCTTCAATAATAATGATTTTATTGCTATATTGGAAGCTGCTGTTTCAGCTCATAAGTCATGGACTGAAACCGTTACAAAAATGGTGCATGAACATACAGTTATTCCTGTACAAAGTGACTCTCATAAATGCGGATTTGGACACTACTACTATTTGCTTTCTCCTAAAAGCAAATCAATTATGCCACTATGGGAATCTATTGAAGCAAAACATTCACAATTACATAAATTAGGCGAAAAGATTATAATTGCAGTTTCAAGCAATCATTTAGATAAATCCATAGAGTATTTATCACAAGTTCAGTCTCTTTCTTTAGACATTATAAATTCATTTAATAAAATGATAAATATTACCCAAAATATGGAAAGGGAAACTGTTTTTTAGAAAACAATCAATTTATTCAAAAGAAAGCCTCCAGACCGATGAAAGAAAAAATAATCAACCTGGAGACTTTTTTATTATTCGTTTCTGTTTTTTGATAACCAAATGTTACTATTCACGGCCTGATTAATATTAGGTCAATGAAAAAATCCTTCAATACAGTAAATTAATTTTTCAAATGAATATGAACATATATGTGTACAATTTCAACAAAACTGTGAATAGTAACAACCAAATAAATATTTTACAATAAAAAACGCTGTAGATCTACTAATAGTAAATTTACAACGTTTATATTTGATTAACTTATTGAAAACTTAAAGCCAATACCCCAAACTGTTTTAATATCCCAATTGCTATGATTAAAATCATTTAATTTTTCATTAAGTCTTTTTACATAAAAATCAACAGTTCTGTTATCTCCAAAATAATCTTCTCCCCAGACAATATCTAATAGATTTGCTCTTGTTAAGAGTTGATTAGGGTTATTGGCTAAAGTCCACAAAACTTCAATTTCTCTTTTAGTCAGTATAATATCTGCTCCCTCTATTGAAACTGTATAATCATTTAAATCAATGACCAAATTATCATATGTGTATATGCGTTCCAGCTCATTGCCACTTGTAGGCATTCTTTTAAGAACCGCTTTTATTCTCTGCATTACTTCACTTGGAGAAAATGGTTTCACTATGTAATCATCTGCACCAATATCCAAACCCATAATTTGCTGAAAATCTTCTCCCCTAGCAGTTATCATAATAATAGGAACATTAGATATCTTTCGTATTGTTTTGCAAACTTCAAAGCCATCAATTTCAGGCATTGTAACATCTAAAGTTACGATATCAAAATCCTTTTTATTAAATTCTTCTAAAGCTGTCAAACCATTGTAAGCTACTACTGTTGAAAAACCTTCTTTTTTTGCATATCCCTCTAAAACAGATGTTATTTGCTCATTATCATCTGCAATTAAAATAGCTGGCATATTACCACCTCAATAATTGAATAATTAAAACAGACCAATAACCCCTTATTAATCTATTCCATTATAAATTATAATTGTGGCAAAAATGTGTTATTTTAGAAAAAAATAATATTTTTTATTCAACATATGGCTGCCTATATATTATATATGTTATTTTTCAAATGAATTTATGGTATTGATGGACTTTTTCATCGATCTAATATTAATCAGACAGTGAATAGTAACGTTGATTTGCATTTTTAATAAATGCAAATGCCCCAAGCCTTTACTTTTATTTTTTTTTATGTTATACTAATAGTATCTATGAGTATCTGGATATTAATTCCAGATTAATTATTAGTAAAATAATTTACAGAGGTGATTAACATGCCAAAAAAAATACTAGTTATTGGTGCGGGCTATTCTGGTATTCTTACGGCCAAAAAGTTAGCAAAGAAGCTAAAAAAAGATAATAATGTCGAGATCACAATAATCGACAAAAAACCATTCCATACTATGCTAACTGAATTGCATGAAGTTGCAGCCTGGAGGGTTGAAGAAGACAGTATTAAAATAAGCCTCGACAGAGTTTTTGCAGGAAGAAAGGTTAACGTTGAACTTGATACTGTTACCAGTATCGATTATAAGAAGAAGATTGTTTCTGGTGAGAACAAAACTTATAATTATGACTATCTCGTATTGGCATCTGGTTCCCAGCCAACCTATTTTGGATTAGAAGGTATTAAACAAAACGCCTTTACATTATGGTCCTACGAGGATGCCGTAAAATTACGTGAACATATTATTAATTCGTTTCGTTTAGCCGCTAATGAACCTAAAATTAATAAAAAGAAAGAACTTCTTACATTTTATGTTGTAGGAGCTGGTTTTACCGGCGTAGAAATGGCTGGTGAACTTGCAGAGCTTGCTCCTATATTTTGCAAGAGATTTGAAATTGACCCTTCATTAGTTAATATTGTTGTGGTTGACGTACTTGATAAGGTAGTTCCTGTACTCCCTGAAAAACAAGCCAATAAGGTTAAGAAAAGACTAGAAAAAATGAATGTAACTGTACAGCTTAAAACTCAAATAGTTGACGCAGGTAAGGATTTCATTGAATTTAAAACTGATAAGGGCACTGAAAGAAAGACTACTAAAACCATTATTTGGACCGCAGGTATTGAAGGCTCAGATATAGCAAAATCTTCAGGAGAATTAGGTTCTTCCGGAAGGGGAAGAATACAAACCGATGAATATCTTCGTTCTATAAATGATAAATGTGTCTATGTAGGAGGAGATAACATATTCTATATTCCAGAAGGTGAGAAATCTCCTGTCCCTCAAATGGTTGAAAACTGTGAAGCATCTGCTGATACTATTGCTCACAACTTAGTTGCTGAAATTACTGGTAAGGGTGAATTAGAAAAATATAAACCTAAGTTCCATGGGGTAATGGTTTGTATTGGAGGTCGATACGGAGTGGCACATGTTGGACTTCCAAATCATTTCTTTGGTCTACCTTCATTTTTAGCCATGTTTTCAAAACATTTTATTAATATTATCTACTTTATACAAGTTTTAGGATGGAATAAAATATTCTCATATATTAAGCATGAGTTCTTTACAATCAGAGATTGCAGAAGCTTTGTAGGCGGACATTTTTCAAATCGTTCTCCTAGTTTTTTATTAGTTCCTCTGCGTATTTATCTTGGAATTTATTGGTTATATGAAGGTGTTTTAAAAGTAAATGAAGGCTGGTTAAAGTCTCCAAAGTTAACTGCTTTCTTTAGTGGTGCAAATGCTTTTTATGATTCCTTACTTGGTGTTACATCAAGTAAAGCAGAAGAAATAGAGGGAGCTGTAGAAGCTGTAACTGATGCTGTATCTGCTGCCACAGGAGCTGTAGAAACTGTAACCGAAGCTGTATCTGCTGCCACAGGGGCTGTAGAGACTGCAACTGAAGCTGTTTCCGCCGCTACAGGAGCTGTAACAAGTGCTGTTGATACTGTAGCATCATCACCATTACTTGTAAACTTTGATATATTTGGCCTAATACGTTTTATTCTTGTTAATGGTAAAGATATGGCTTTTAAAGTTCAAGTAAGTTTAGTTGACTTTATAAACAATCAATTTATCATGCCAAATGATAATGTTCAAATGTTCCTTCAATTTGTTATAGTTTTATCAGAAATATTAATTGGACTAGCACTAATTGGCGGTCTGTTTACAACTCTTGCATCAGGGTATTCTCTATTCCTTGAATTTTTGTTTTTAACAACTACAGGACTTTATATGTCTACCTGGTGGATGATGTTTGCTGCAATTGCATTGTTATTTGGGGGAGGTAGAGCACTAAGTTTAGATTACTATGTTCTTCCTGTTTTAAAGAAATGGTGGAACAATCGTAAATTTGTAAGAAAGTGGTACATCTATCATGATTAACCCTAAACTATCAGATGATCTGCCTGAAAAGTGTACTATATCAGAAGCTATAAAAATAACTTCTGAACTGGTTTATAAATCATTATTAGACGGACCTGATGTTATTAAAGATATGACTTCTCATTTGCAAAAGGCTGTTGGTAAAGGTATAAGAACCACTCTTTTAATTCATACCGCAGCAGATGAAAACGGACTGGTATCAAGTGATTCCATAAGATCTGCTGCTGCAATTGAAATAATGCATTTAGCAACTTTAGTCCATGATGACATTATGGATGATGCTGATTTAAGACGGGGTATTGAAAGTGTACAAAAAAAATTTGGTAAAAAGCAAGCCGTAATATGCGGTGATTATCTTTTTTGTTTAGCATTTTCTACTATTTCTTCAATATATCTAAACTATTCAAATTATGTTTTAGATTTCTCTCAAGCAATAAGCAAGGTTTGTTTAGGAGAATTAAAGCAATTTAAGAATAATAATAATTTAGAGCTAACAATTAGACAATATATGCATATTATTTCCGGAAAAACAGCTGCATTGTTTTGGATTTCTGCTTATGCTGGAGCTATAATAGCTGGACGTAGTGAAAAGGATGCAAAATTATTAGGTATGTTTGGTAAATATTTGGGCATTATATTTCAGATTATCGATGATTGTAAAGATTTTGAATTAACTGAAAAACAAACTCTAAAAACAGTTAATAATGATATTGCCCAAGGTGTAGTAACTCTTCCATTGATTATGGCATTTGTTCGTAATCCTGAACTTAAGAAATTGGCAAACAATGTATTTTATAACAATGGAGATCTTTTTAATTTAATAAATCAAGTTTATTTAGCAGGAGGCACTAAAGAATCACGTAATCTTGCACATAAATATAGTCAAAAAGCAACTAAGACTCTTGAATTAGTTGAGAATTTTTCTCAAAAAGAAGCTTTATTAAATATTCTTTCAAAAGCTTTAGAGTCTGCAACTAAATTTTAATATAATACAAGTGATTTCATTTGTTTTATATACAATTTTTATTTTTAAGGAGGTAATTTTTATGAAAAAGGCTATTGCAATTGGTTTAACAACCATAATGGTAACTGCATCAGTTGTAGGTTGCTCTGGAAATGGTGGAAACAACGAATCTACTACTGCTGCTACTACAAAGGCAACAACTGAAGCAACAACTGAGGCTACTACTGCCGCTACTACACAAGCTACCGAAGGTGCTACTGAGGCAGCTAACACAGCAGGTGCTTTAAAAACCGGTTTAGGTGTTGTAACTTCTGCTAAAAGCTCAAAGGCTGCTACTGCTGACGCTGACGGTAATGCACAAGTTGATTCTGTAATTGCTACAGTTACACTTGATGCCGATGGCAAAATTTTAAAGTGTTCAATTGATACTGCTCAAACTAAAATTCCATTTACAGCTGCCGGTGTTATTAATACTGACAAAACAGCACTTAAACCATCAAAGACTGAACTAGGTGAAAATTATGGAATGAAAAAAGCATCTTCAATTGGTAAAGAATGGTTTGAACAAGCTCAGGCATTTGCTGACTGGACAATTGGTAAGACTATTGATGAAGTAAAAGGATTACAAGTTAAAAAGGTTGATGATAATCACCCTGCCGTTCCTGATGTACCAGAACTTACAAGCTCAGTAACAGTATCAGTTGCGGATTATGTAAGTGCAATTGAAAAGGCTGTAAATAACGCAAAAGCTAATTCTCAAACTCAAGAAGTTAGCGGAGATGTTAAAACTGGTTTAGGAATTATTACTAAAATTGCTAGTTCAAAAGATGCTACTGCTGATGCAAATGGTAATGCTCAGGTAGATTCTACAATCGTTGCTGTTACTGTTGACAGTACTGGAAAGATTGTTAGATGTACAATTGATGCTGCTCAAACTAAAATTCCGTTTTCAACAAAAGGTGAATTAGCTGGTGATACAACTGCTGTTCCTAGTACAAAGAATGAATTAGCTACTAACTATGGCTTATTAAAAGCTTCTACAATTGGCAAAGAATGGTTTGAACAAGCTCAGGCATTTGCTGACTGGACAATTGGTAAAACAATTGATGAAGTTAAAGCAGTTGAAGTTAAAAAAATCGATGATGGTCATCCAGCTGTTCCAACAAGTGCTGACTTAACAAGTTCAGTTACAATTAGTGTTGCTGACTTTAGAGATGCAATCGAAAAGGCTGTTACTAATGCAAAATAATTAAACATATTTTGGGCTGTTACATTTGTAGCAGTCCATTTTTTAAGGAGTAATTATGCTAAAGAAAATAGTAGCTGTTATAACTTTAATATCTTTATCATTAAATTTAATTTCTTGTTCTAATTTAAACAACAACAATTCTAATACCACTACTACTTCAAATGATTTTAGTGAATATTCAAAATATGAATCTAATTTTATTGCTGGATTTGATACTTATGCTACTATTGTTGGATATGCTAAGTCAGAAGAAGAATTTACTAATTATACAACCATTATTTATAATTGCCTTGACAGACTGGGAAAATATTTTGATATTTATAATTACTATGATGGAATAAATAATTTAAAAACTGTGAATGATAATGCTGGAATTTCAGCTGTAACTGTTGATAAAGAATTGCTTAATTTCATGATTGCTGCAAAGAAGGCTTATTATGATACTAATGGGGTAGTTAATATTGCTTTGGGCTCCGTTCTTAGTGTATGGCATGATTATAGGACTAGTGGAATTAATGATCCTGAAAATGCCAAGTTACCTCCAATGGATTTGCTTAAGGAAAATATTAAGAATACTAATATTGAAGATGTTATCATTGATGAAGAAGCCTCAACTATTTTTTTAAAAAACAAGGGTATGTCTTTAGATGTTGGTGCCATCGCAAAAGGATATGCCGCTCAAATTGCTGCTGACGAAGTTAAAGCGTCAGGATGTAATTCTGCTCTTTTAAATATTGGAGGAAATATTGTATCTATTGGCAAACCTTTTGATGGTGTGAGAGACCGCTGGGGTGTTGGAATTCAAAATCCAAAAGAAGATATTAATAAAAATAATAATGTTTATGATACTGTTTTTGTCAATTATGCTTGTGTTGTGTCAAGCGGAAACTATCAAAGATATTACATTGTAGATGGAAAAAGCTATAACCACATAATAAATTCAAAGACTTTAATGCCTTCTGACAATTATGATGCTGTAACTATTATACACGATGACTCTTTTATAGCTGATATGCTCTCCACTGCTATATATATACTTCCATATGAAGACGGACTTGAGCTTGTTGAAAAATTTAATGGCGATGCAATATGGATTTATGCAGATGGAACTCAAAAGTATACTGATGGATATTATAATATATCAAATACATTAAGTGGATACACTTCCATAGATAAAAAATAAATATCATTACAAAAGTCCATCTTAGATCAAATTAACCTTAGATGGACTTAATTAAATATTAGCCTGCTATAGTATCTATTTCATTAATAATGTTACCTTCATTTATTATTTCTATTATAACCTTATTGGGTAGGCATACTATAGTTTGATTACCTTTTGATATTTTTCCCTGATGTATACAATATTTATCATGACAGCTTGCTGATGTCATTTTCACATAATTATCTTTTATTTCTATTGTATTATTATTTCCCTTTTCATCTTCTATTTTAATTATATCATCTTTATTTAGCGACACAATTCCATAAATCTTTCCATTAACTGTAATTTTTACCTGATTGCCTTCCTGTGAGGGAATAGTTCTAATAATAAAATACCCAATTACTGATACTATTAGTATAATAACAATCAATAATATATCATTTTTTTTTAACTTTTCCATATTAGTTCCCTTTATAGCTTAAATAGCCATTTGTCAAATTTTTCTTGTTCCATTGGTTTTGAAAAATAGTAACCCTGAACATTGGTAATATTGCCTATTTCCTTTAGAATATTGTATTGTTCTTTAGTTTCAACTCCTACAGCACATACTTTTTTACCCATAGCTAATGAAAATCCTGTTATTGATTTTACAAATTCACTATGACCCAAATGATTAATCATATTCTGAGTAAATAACTTATCAATTTTTACTTCATCAATCTTCATATCTTCAAAGTATTTAATTAATGAATGTCCCATATCTGACTCATTCATTGATATTTCAACCCCAATATTTTTTATTTCTTCAAATAAATCTTTAATCATATCCCAATTTCTCTCGTCAAAGCTTCTATTAATCTCTATAACTAATGACTTTTCAGGAATATTATATTTACTAATTGCTGCTTTTAATGAATCTATAAATCCATCAGATTGTACTTGTTTATTTGATACATTAATATGCATTACAAAGTTGTAGTTTAACTTGTTAGTTAATTCTTCACATTTTTTGCAGGCTGTATCAATTACCCAGTTGCCAATTGGAACAATTAACCCCAAATAATCCGCTAAAGGAATAAATTCATTTGGACAAACCATACCAATTTCCTTACTATCCCAGCGAAGCAGTGCTTCTGCACCTATACATTTTTGTGATGTTGTGTCTATAATTGGCTGATAGTAAAGAGCAAATTCTGAAAAGTTATCTTTTACTTGCTTTACAATATGTTTTTCGATTTCAGCTCGTTTTTTATAAGAATAGTTTAGTTTATCCGAAAAGAAATAAACCTTATTCTTACCAAGCTCCTTTGATTTAAACATTGCCATATCTGCACTCTTTACAATTTCTTCTGGATTAGGTCCATCTTCTGGATATAAGGATACTCCAATACTTGCTGTACAATAGCATTCTAATCCTCCTAGTTCCCAAGGTACTTTAAATCTTTCTAATATTGCATTACAAACACATTCTGTTTCTATTTTTGTATATCCATCTAAAATCGCCACAAATTCGTCTCCACCAAATCTGTAAACCCCACCTTTTTTAATTTCCAAAGAAAATAAAAAATCCCTAAAATTTCTAAGAAATAAATCCCCTACATGATGACCATAGCAATCATTAATGTTCTTAAAATTATCTATATCAAAAAATAAAATTGCACCACTGCCTTTTCTTTCAAAAATTGAATTTATATCCTCATAGAATTGTAAGCGGTTTGGCATATCTAATAAACAATCATTATATACCATATTTCTAATTTTTAGTTCACTTTCTTTGTTTGAAGTAATATCTGTTAATGTAATTAGTATAACATCACTGCCATCTATCCATTCAGTCAATACATGCTCTTTTTTAACCCAAGCTTCCAGATGGGGATAGTAAATTTCATTACAATTATTTTCAGCCACGTCATCATTATTTTCAAAAAAATTCTTTACGCTTTTTCCTGTAATATACTTCTTCATAGCATCATTAGCAAAAATTATTTCAAAAGTTTCCGGTCTTACTACACATATTGCCTCATTAAGATTATTGAAAATGATACTCATTGATTTATATGAAGCTTCTAATTTAATGTTTATTTCTTTTCTGGCTAAAACTGATTCTATAATGTTCCCCACCAGTTCTAATATTTGCCTTTCTATCTCCGTCCAGTCTTTTTTTAAGTATTTTGTTATAAATATAATTCTACCATCATTTCTATTCATTATTCTAAGTGGAATCAAGTTATAAGCTCTTATACTATTTTCAATAAAAAAATGTTTTAATTCATTACATAATAAATTAGTGTCTTCAACAACACTGTAATCATTAAAACATATTAAATCAAATATCTTCTTTACTCTCTTGTTATCTTGTTTATTACTATATGATAATTCAATTTCTTCACCTTTCATTTCAAACTTTCTTGCTATTTGAAAATCATTTTTTAAATTGACATTGTCTGTTTCGTAGATTAAAATTTCATCAATTTCAAAATGCTTGCACGTTTTTAATGCAAGTGATGTTAAAATCGAATCTGCTGATATACTTTGAGTAGAAATATGAACTATATCATAAATAAATATTTGATCTGTATATGAATAATTAATTTTTTCCAATTCCATTACCCCATACCTCCTTACCCAAAAAACCAATACATTCTCCTACCCTCATTATAGTTTTTTTAATATTTATTGTCAACAATGATTTTCAAAAAAATTAGTTATTTTGTATTTTTTTGTTAATAAGTAACATTTATTTTTTATGACATATGCATAATCTTTTTCCATTAATTTCATATGATGGAAAAGCAAACATATGTCGAAATATAATTTATAAAAATATTTAAGGTGGTGATTTTTTGAATTTACAAGTAGAACATAAAAGAGCTAAAATTATTATATTTGTAATTTTCATTTCTACTTTTTTGTTTAATTTTTTAGGTGGTAAATTCCCTGTTAAACTTGAGTTTATATATTCTAATGGTTTTAATAAATATATCCGAATTATACTAAGTAGAATTACTGGAATTTTACCCTTTTCTGTTGCGGAATTTTTCACTTTGTTTTCCATATGTTTACTAATTTATTTAGTAATAAAATTAATACTATCTATATTTACAAAAAGGGTACTAAATGAATTAACTAATATTATTATATTCGCAATTTCAGTCTATGTTTTATTTATATTACTCTGGGGAGGAAATTATAATCGTTTGTCCTTCGAAAATTTTGAAGATTTAACTCTCAGAAAGTATTCTACCAATGAGCTTAAAAGTCTTTGTAAGGCATTAATTAAAGAAACTAATGAGCTAAGGTTACATGTCAGTGAGGATCAGGATGGTATTATGAAAGTGGACGGGGGATATAAAGAAGTAATCGCTCGGTCAAATGTTGGTTATAAAAATTTATCTAAAAATATTAAGGAATTAGATGGTAATTATGGTCATGCCAAACCTTTATTAATATCTTATCCTATGATGTATACAGGAATTACTGGAATATTTTTTCCTTTTACAGCAGAAGCAAATTTTAATACAATGGTTGAAGATTCTGCACTCCCACATACAATTTTACACGAGATGGCTCATCAAAGGGGATTTGCACCAGAGGATGAAGCTAATTACATAGCATATTTATCTTGTATGGCACATACTGATTATGATTTTAAATATTCAGGGGCTATTACTGCTTTAATTTATTCTATGAACGCTTTATATAACTCTGATTATGATTCTTATATTGAGCTTAAGAGTAGTTATTCTGAAGGAGTTTTAAGAGATTTAAAATATGCAAGGGAATATTGGTCTGAGTTTGAGGGTAAGATTGAGACTGTAGCTACTACGGTTAATAATACTTATCTTAAGACTAATGGGCAAAGCGATGGGGTTAAGAGTTATGGGAAAATGGTTGATTTGCTATTGGCACATTATTTGAAGACTGGAAATGTTTATTAAAATAGAACTGTTGATAATAAAACCCAAATGCATTAAAATATACAATACATTTGGGTTATTATAATCAATTATTTGTCTTCACGTAATAAAAATAGATTTCCATCCATGTCTTTAAAGTTAAACATTTTTCCGTATGGCATAATTTGTAAATCTTCTACTTCTACACCATTTGATTTAAGTTCTTCATAGGCTTTTTCTATCTCTTTTGTACTAAGAAGGATTGAAGGATGTCCTACATTTGTGTTAGGATTCATTGCTTTCATTGCATTTTTGTCATATAGTACAAATGAAGTTTCACTGTTTTCTGTTGCAGAAACTTCTACCCACTTCATATTTGGACCCATTGGCTGTTCAAATGTAACTACGAAGCCTACTTTTTTTGTCCAAAATTCTATAGCTTGTTCTTGATTTTCTACATATAGAGTTATTTTTCCAATTTTGTTAACCATAATATTTCTCCTTTTATTTATTTATAAACTATACTTATCAATTATATCACTTGTGAATCTTTTTATCAATCTTTTTCTTTAGATTACACTGCTGTTTTATTGTTAATATCACTATTCGCAGCCTTGCTGAAGTTGGTCTTTAAAAAGTCCTAATATTATAAGTCAGTGAATAATAACTTGTTAATTGTTCTAATAAACCTGTAATCAACCATCATTAATCAATAAGATTATGGCAAAACTATAGTTTTGTAAAGTTCAGCACAACATTAGTAATTAACTCAATAAAATCGTCTTCAATCTTATCCCTAAAATCTATTTGCTTTTCCTTAATAGTTCCCAATAACTCATAAATACTATACAATTTATATTTTTGAATTTTAAGTGATTTAGCTACTAATTCAATCATTGAAATAAACAACCGTTTATAATTCCAATCTTTATCTAATTTTAATTCTTTAGCTATTCCCGGATAAATATTTTCCAGCAATTGACGAATAACAATATCATCATTATATTTTTCAATTTGATAATATCTAAATGATTTTTCTATAGTATCTTCATCTATACTAATTAATTGACTTATAACATTTTCCTCTTCTAAACTAGACTCTATATAATAAATCTTTCCATCTAATTTTTTTAGTATCCTTAACGCATCAAAATACCCTATCTTCATATTTCTAATACTTTTTTTACTATCAAAGTCTAACATATTTCCAAGACTTACAGAAGGAGAAATTTCAACAATATTCACATCTTCTGGAATCTTTACCTTCCTCTCAAGTCCCATTCCATATACTCTTACTAAAATAATATTTTTATATTCTCTCTCAAGGAGTAAATTAATAGGAACATTATTAGTAACTCCTCCATCAACGTATAATTTACCATGAAGCTTCTCATTCTTAAATGCAGGAAAGTACGAACTCGCCAGTAAAAAATCTTTTATAAATCCCTTGTCCAATTCATTTGTACTGGCATTTATTTCTTTAAAGTCAGAAAGTGAAAAAGTTCCAAGAACCAATTCAATTTCAGAATTTATCAATTTATCTTCATCCACATACTCTTCAATCATTTGTTTTAAAGGTTTTACATCAATACCACGTTCAATAATTATCCGTCCCAAATCCTTTGTTAATTCCTTAAAATCAATTTGGGATAACTTTCCCCTCATTAAATTTCTCATTTTTACGTCATCAACATTCATTATTTGTGAATATGTTATTTTCTCCCAAAGTGATTCTGCTTTTTCAATGTCTCCCATACACATTAAAGCACCATTTAATGCTCCGACAGAGACTCCTGCAATCCCTTTAATCTTAACTCCAAATTCCTGAAGAGCTTTCCATACTCCAATTTGATATGCTCCTTTTGCTCCTCCACCTTCTAGTACAATTCCGTACTCTAAGGAAAAATCAAACCCCATTTTATTTACACCTCTCTCATCCTTTTGTTTTATAAGACGGCTACATTAATTGTTGACGGACGCTACTCCATGTGGGGGCTACTGAAAAAGTCCTTGATTTAGGTTGTGTAAATTTTTTAGATGAATATGAGTGT
>JAVBPB010000116.1:0-3127 GCA_031549965.1 Mobilisporobacter sp.
AAGACTTTTACTTAAAATCACATAAATTAAAAGAGTAAGAAAGATTGATGGAAAAATACAAGTTCCTACAGGTTTAAAACATTTACCATAGATGAAAGAGGTAAACATATCATGAAGCAAAGCAAAAAAAAATATAGAATAGAAGTAGTTTTTGTTGTTGAAGGGGGAAAAAATTTTATAGAGGAGTTTACTCAAAAAACAGGTATATCACCAAATCATATTAGAACAAAAGAAGATTGGCCAGATGTAATTAAAAATAATTTAAATTTGCCTGAAGAATTGAAGCCAAGATATGAATGGAATTTAAATGAAATAGCAATTGATTGTAAACAGATAGAAATACCAATTAATAAAATTATATCTAAATTGCATGGAAAAGAAGAAGTAATAGCTGAACTATGTAATAAATATAATTTACAAAGTGGATTGGTAATAACTATTCATGGAAAACAAATGGCGTTGCCAGAAATAGTACTTTCGTCTAAAATTGTATCTTATTTTGGAAAATTAGAAACAGAAATTAGTTTTGATATTTATGTATATTAATTGTGCTGTTATGTATTTTAAAAAATTATTTATTGTGTGATGAAATCTTTTGGTTTCCATTGTGACAAGTGGTAACATTACTTCTGGCCCTCTAAAAGAAGGTAAACAAGCTTGCATTATGAATGGAGTTGGAGTTAAGAACAGAATTAGCCAAAACGTACTTATAAACAAAAGTGGTGAACAGACGTATATTATCTCTGGTTGGGTACAAGCAAATGGTGCAGTATACAATGAGGAAAGGAATTATGTATTCTGATCCAAGTGGGCACTTGGCCATTGCACCATATTTAGTATTTTTATTAATAGCAGTAGTAGCAGTAGCAGTGGGGAGCAACGGTAGCTTATTCCTCAACTAAATCGCAAAGAGAGGAAGCGTTGCAAGAAGCAAATAAAGTGAATACATCTAAAAATACCGCAGATGATATTCCTGAAAAACTTGGAGATGTTGCCTCAAAATATGGACTATTTAAATGTGATAAAGCTGCTGATGCAATGAAAAAATTATTATTAAAAAAGAAGGAACATGGACAGGTAATTCAAATTAAATATCCTACATGGCCCGGATATGTTAGGAGTATTTCTAATGATGAAATAATAAGTAAAAACGGTGTTCATATGGGTATTGTTTACAAGAACAAAGTGTACTGTAATATTCATCCATATGGTTTACCAATAGAAGAATGGATAAATGATTTTGAATGAGTTGGTCCCAAAACTGTAATTAAAATAGCATTTTAAAAAAATAAGGAGAACGATAAAATGGATAAACTAATTATGTTTTTGAATAAAATCAAAGAAAAACCAGAGTTATATATTGGAAAACCATCTTTAGAAAGACTATCGGCATTTATCAATGGATACTTATACTGTAAACATGAATTATATGATAAATCATATACAAAATTTGAGCTAGACTTTCAAGAATATATTCAAGAATTTTATGACATTCAGTATACGCAAAGCTGGGATTGCATAATTGAATTTTTTTCTGTATCAAAAGAGGAAGCATTTTATAAATTTTATAAACATCTGGAAGAATTTCTAAAAGAAGAAATATAAATTCACTACATTGAAATAAATAAAATTTTGACTTGAAATTTTATTTATTTCAGTGTTAGGAATGGCAATATGTTATATATCTTTATACACGTGATATGTTATTATTAACATCGTTGTCAGATTTACATAGATTTTATATGTGGAACTATAACTAATATATAAATAATTAAAGGAAAGTAAATTATTATGGAAAAATTATATGAATTATTAGATATAATACGTAAACTCCCAAAGCTATATCTTGGAAAACCCTCATTAGAATGCTTAGGTGCATTTATTAGTGGCTACATTAGTTGCATGGATGTAGAGGATACAAATGGTCACTTTGACTTCTACCCTGGATTTCATGAGTTTATTGAACAAAAATATAATGTCAAATTAGCAAAAAGCTCAATAGAAATAATTGATTTTTTTAGTTCTAGTGAAAAGGAAGCTTTTTATAAATTCTTTGAACTTTTAGATGGATTTTTGGAAAAGAGCAATAAGTAAAACATTAAGCTTTTACAGACGTTTGCTTAATCTGTACCCTAATTGAAAGAATGCTATTTGTGAATATTCTAGCAGGGTAAAATTATACACAGAATCTACATAAGAATAAAATATATAAAAGTCTTATAAAAAGAAATTTCCCTTTTCTTATAAGACTTGTAGAATATGCCTATGACAGCTTGTTTAGGATAATAAGTAAACGTTATAACGGAATCCTAAAATATGAATGGAAGTATGATACACAGGGAAATATTTATAAGTCAATTTACAATGCCAATGGAATCACTTACAATTATGAGTATGATAACGGAGTCAGACTAATACGGCAGTTAAGCAAAGAGGGATTAAACTATGAAGTTGGCTATGACATAGAAAACCGTGTTAATAAGCTAACATATAAAGTTGGAAACGAGCCGTCCAAAACACAAAAAATAACATATGTTTATAAGTGGATATTTATGTTGTAAATATGATTTAGATGGTAGATCATATACAAAATTTGAGCTAGAATTTCAAGAATATATTCAAAAACATTATGAAATTCAATCTTCGCAAAGTTGGAGTAGAATAATTGAATTTTTTGGTGTAACGGAAGAAGAAGCGTTTTATAAATTTTATCAACATCTGGAAATCTTTTATAAAAAAAAATGAAAATTGTAATATTTTAGTTATATTTGTAATTCGCTAACTTTTAATTATATAAGAGTGAGGAATGCAAATAGATTCAACACATTGTGCCATTTTCAATACTGTTATGTCTTTACTAATTTGATAATGCTAACAATAACTAAAAATATAAAATTTTAAGAAAGGATATTATCATGGAAAAATTAGATGAATTATTAGATAAAATACGCAACCGTCCCAATATATATCTTGGAAAACCCTCTTTGGAACGCCTGTGGGCATTTATATGTGGTTACATTACTTATATGAATGAAAAGGATACAAGTGGTCATATTGACTTCTACCCTGGTTTTCAGGAGTTTATTGAACAAAAATATAATATCAATATAACAAAAAATGCAACAGA
>JAVBPB010000156.1:0-20392 GCA_031549965.1 Mobilisporobacter sp.
ATACAGTAAATTAATTTTTCAAATGAATATGAACATATATGTGTACAATTGTGCAGACCGTCCGAGGAAGCGTTTATGTTTTGTCAAGACTTTGCTTGCAAAGGCTTGTAAAAAACATGCTGAACGAGGGTAAGGCAAACAATTGTACACATATATGTTCATATTCATTTGAAAAATTTCACAGCCTACATTAAGGACTTTTTCGAGACCAACCTCAACAAAGCTGTGAATAGTAATATGTCAATACTAACTACATATGTTCTTAAAAAGGGGGACTAGCATAATTTCAAAATGTATGCTATTATAATAAGTAGTTTTTAATTTAAAATCTATTTTTATAATTTTATCTAATGAATGGTTCTAGTTTCCACTTCAAGAAAGGACACGATATAATGAAAAACAATCGAATTAGCTTAATGACAGCAGGTGCATCTACGGTTATTTTCCTTGCATTGCTTTTTACCATATTTTCTATTTATTCTTCATCCTATATAGCATATCAGGCTAAGGTAATGTATGAACACCCATATCCTGTAAAGAATGCCACTGAAGTTATGCGTACCCGTTTATCAGAAATGAAGTTATATTTTCCAAGCTTACTTGCAGCAAATTACAATAATTCTGATGAAATAATTCAACTACTAAAACTAAGAGATAAAAGACAAGATAACTCTTTAGAAATTATTAGCAGACTTTATCTTGGTTCTCAAAATGACGTTGTGGAACTTACCAATGCATTAAAAAAGGTACGTCAGGCAAGAATAAGGGCTGTTGAAGCTTGTTCAGGTAATGATTCTCTTGAAGAAATTATTGCATATGTTGAGAGAGAAGTTAACCCTTACAGTAATGCCGTTGATAATGTGCTAATTAGAATTGGTGATACCGTTAATAAAAGGGTGCGATTTATTGGTGAGACAGCTCAACAAACCCAAGCAACTTCAACCATCGGAGCAATAGTTTTATGTGCACTGATAATTGCATTGGTTATATTTACTAATATTAACGAACGTAAAAAAAATCAGGCTATAGCATATAGAGAACGATTATTTGATTTAGTTGCAAATAATATTGATGATGTTTTCTTTATATATAATTTTCCTGACAAACGCACTGAATATGTCAGTGAAAATAGTATGAGAATTTTAGATATTGATAAAAGCTATTTCTATAACGATACTCTTTACATAAAAAATTATTTAGATCCTGATTCAAAAGAACTTCTTGATTCATTATTGCTTAATGGTTCATTGCTTAATAATGCTGAATGTGATTTAAAATATAAAAAAGACAATCTTTCTCTTAGTTTAAAAATACGAATTTATCCAATTTTAAATGGAAATAAGATTCAACGCTACATTGCTGTTTTATCTGACCAAACAAAAATAATTGAGCATCAAAAAACATTAAGTGATGCTTTAATTAGTGCACAAAACGCCAATAATGCCAAACGAAACTTTCTTTCTCGTATGTCCCATGAAATACGTACGCCAATGAATACCATTATTGGAATGACTTCTATTGCTTTTAAGCATATTGACGATTTATCATATGTTGAGAATTGCCTCAAAAAAATCACTTATTCCTCAGGTCATCTTCTGGCTTTAATTAATGACATATTAGATATGTCAAAAATTGAGGATAATAAACTATCAATTACAAATGAATTGTTTGATTTGAGAAAACTAGTTGAATCAGTAACAACTATTATATATCCTCAAACTGCTGACAAGAAGCAAAATTTTGAAGTCACTGTATCTGGGCTGATTGATGAAAAGTTAATCGGTGACTCTCTTAGAGTTAATCAGATATTAATTAACCTACTTTCTAATGCTGTTAAGTTTACTCCTCAAAGTGGTCAAATTAGATTGGAAATTATTAAGCTTAGAGAAAACAATAATCAGGTATATTTACGATTTGTAGTTCGTGATACTGGTATTGGAATGAGTGAAGAATTTTTAGGTCGCTTGTATTCCCCATTTGAGCAGGCAGATAATTCAATAGCTCAAAAATATGGTGGTTCAGGGCTTGGTATGTCTATTACGAAAAATTTAGTTTCCCTTATGAATGGTACTATCTCAGTTAGTAGTAAGGAAGGCAGTGGAACTGAATTTGTTGTAGAACTGCCTTTTGAACTATCAGAGCATAAAAAAACTCAAAGTCAAGAGTTTAACCATTTAAATGTTCTTATTGTGGATGATGATAAAAATACTTGTGAACATGCAACTATTGTTATGGAACAAATTGGTCTACATGCAAGCTGGGTATGTAGCGGACGTGAAGCAATTACTAGTGTAAAGAATGCTCATGATATGGGTAAAGACTTTGATGTTTGCTTTATTGACTGGTGTATGCCAGAAATGGATGGTATTGAAACCACAAGAAATATAAGAAATATTATTGGTACTGAGACTCTTATTATTATTATAAGTGCTTTTGACTGGAGTGATATCGAAAGTGAAGCCAGAGAAGCCGGTGCTAATGCCTTTATTTCTAAACCACTTTTTGCTTCTTCAATCTCTACTGCACTTAACACTGTTTCATGGTCAAAACATGCAGTGGTTACAAATGAAACGTCTGATAATATGTTATACAATTTTAATGGCAAGAAGATATTATTAGCTGAGGATAATATTATTAATCAAGAAATTGCTATTATTCTTTTAAATGATGTAGGAATAGTAGTTGAGTGTGCTGAAAACGGCGAAGAGGCCCTTCAAATGTTTGAAAAGTCAAAAGAAGGAGAATATTCAATGATTCTCATGGATATCCAGATGCCCAAAATGAATGGCTATGAAGCAGCTAGAGCAATTCGTAAGTCCATGCATAAAGTAGCCAAGACTATACCTATTATTGCTATGACAGCTAATGCATTTAATGATGATGTTACTGCGGCATTAGAGTCTGGTATGAATGGGCATATTTCTAAACCAATTGACGTTGATATACTTTATAGTACTGTGGCTTCTTATATTGTGTAGTGATTTACCTTAAGTGGAGGCGACTGAAATTTATCTATAAAATTTTTTTGGGAACTTATTATCTTTTATAATTGTATATATAGAGAAAGGAGTAATTATGGCTGAAATATATACTTTTGAAGAAGCCGTAGATAAATATGGAAATAGTGTTTTAAAAACTGCATATATTTATCTGCGTGACAGAGATAAAGCCGATGACATTTATCAGGAAGTATTTATTAAATTATATACTCATAAGGTACAATTTGAAAGTAATGAACATTTAAAGGCATGGTTACTGCGTGTTACTATTAATGCTTCAATTAATTATTTAAAGTCTCATTGGCATAAGAAAACTGTGGAATATGAACCAAATGAAATGATTCCTAATTCTGATAATACAGAATCTACAGTTTGTAAGGCGGAAGAAGTAACTCAGATTTTAAACGCCGTTATGTCATTAAAAATACAATTTAGAGAGGTTATTTTGTTATATTATTATGAAGAATATACTATACCTGAAATTTCACAAATACTTAATACCCCTGAAGGTACAGTAAAAACAAGATTAATGCGTGCTAAGGATAAACTCAAAAAAATATTGAAAGGAGGCTATTTTAGTGATGAAAATGTCTATTGATGATCAATTAAAAGATGAATTGGATATGATTAGTGTAAGTGATAAGAATAAGCATGAGTTGTTGGAAAAGTGTAGAAAATTAAATAGAGAATCTTTAGATAATAGCCTTCAAAATAAACAAAACCTGTTTAAAAAGCCTGTTTACAGATTTATTCCTTGGTCACTTGCTGCGTGCATAGCACTAGTTTTATTAATTAATCAAACTAACATTTTTTCAAATATATATCATTCTTATGAGTCTGATACTGCTAATGAGCTTGCTATGGAAACTACCGCAGCTAGTTTTAATGAAAGCTCAGAAATTAGTGAAACTGAAGCTTTAATGGTTTTAGAAGATGGTACCTGTTTGGATACTACTATTACTAAAGATGCTTATGTGGAAAGTTTCGATGTCTCATCAAATAATTCAAGTGACAATTCTGGAAATATTAATCAGAGTCAAAACAATTTTTCTGAATCAGAAGCTTATGGTACTGTATTGAATGAAGATGCACTTAATGATTTGTCTAACAGGGACTATAATAATGTTTTATATGAAGAAGATATAAAAAACAGTAATTATATTGCTACCGGATCTATTAATTCATTTGAAGAAATTGGTGATGGCAAGGTAAATATTAATGCAAGTGTCACTACTTTTAAGCAAAACATTGACAATGAATTTCCAGATGACCAAATTATTAATTTTACTGTTTCTAAAGATAAGTTTAATGATATTTCATTATCCGGTTTAAATTATTTATTTATTTTAAAATATGAAGATAATAGCTATATTACGGATGATATTCAAAAACCAATTATTGTTGACTCTGATAATGTTAATTTATTAGATCATATTTCTTCTTTGGTTTTAACGGTTTGGTAAAATAGTAATTACAGTCCCTCAGAAGCCATTTTATGGCTTTGGGGGACTTTGTAATATTTTTACGCTTCAAGTATTAAAGTAAATGGCCCATCATTTATCAAATTTATTTTCATATCAGCTCCAAATAAGCCATGGGATACTTTTTTAATTAACTCTTTGTAATACTATTTTCTATTTATTTCCTCCTCTTTTCTAACTACTACCACAAAGTAATTTTTAATTATTTATGTTATTTTCATTTGAAAGCTTAGAAAGTGCAATAGCAAAAGCATTATTAAGTGGTTCTTCCTCTTTTTTACTTTGATTGCTTAAATACTTTGTAACTTCCTTCTTTGAAAGCTTTCCTCCCTCATTTTCTTTCCTCTTTTTAAAGCTTGAAAGATTTTCCCTATGACCACAACTACATGTAAAATACTGCTTTTCTCCTTCACCTTGAAGTAATAACTTTTTGTGACATTGAGGGCATCTTGAATTGGTAATTCTTTCTGTGTTTTTCCTATAACCACAATCCCTATCCTGACATACTAACATTTTTCCAGTTTTACTATTAACGCTTAATAAAAACTTACCACATTCCGGACATCTTTTTCCTGTTATATTATCATGCTTAAATGTATTTTGACTTAACTTTATTTCCTCTATAATTGTGCCTGTATACTTCTCTATGTCTCTTATAAAGTCATCCTTTTTTAGAATGCCTTTTGAAATTTTTAATAGCTTTTCTTCCCACTTTGCTGTAAGTTCAGGTGTTTTTAAATCCTTTGGAACAAGTTCTAATAACTGTTTTCCCTTTTTAGTTATTAGAATATTATTACCATGTTTTTCAATATAAAAACTATTAAATATTTTCTCAATAATATCTGCTCTTGTGGCAACTGTCCCAAGATTACCCTGTTCCATTGCTGATAATAATGTTCCTTCATTGTAAGGCATTGGTGGCTTAGTTTTGCCGTCTGTGATTTTAAGATTTGAAAATAAAACTTTTTCTCCCTTTTGAATACTCGGAAGAATTTGCTCTTTTAGTTCTTCATCCGTATCGTCTTCAACAATATTTTCATAAATGACTTTAAATCCCTGAGACTTAATAACCTTTCCTTTGGCTACAAAAACTTCACCTAATACTTCTAATTTTATCATTGTCTGTTCATATTCAAACGGCGGATATAAAACTGCCAAAAAACGTTTCACAACCATATCATATATTTTATACTCATCAACACTTAATTGATTAATGGATACTCCTTGCTCGGTTGGAATAATAGCATGATGATCTGTAACCTTTTGATTATCAACAAACTGACTAGATCCTTTTATTTCTCCATTTAATAAAAGTTTTGCAAACTTTCCATAATGACTTGAAGGAAGTGCTTTAATTCTTTCTTTTAATGTAGAAACCATGTCAGAAGTAATATACCTTGAATCAGTTCTTGGATAGGTTAAAACCTTATGATTCTCATATAAACGTTGCATAATGTTTAAAGTCTCTTTAGCAGAAAAACCAAAACGTTTATTAGCCTCCCTTTGTAATTCTGTTAAATCATATAGAGGCTTTGAGTATATTTTTTTAAATGATTTATTTACATCTATTACTACAGCTTTTTCTTTTTTATCATTAAGTAAGTCAATAATCTGTTTAACTTTTTCTTTTTGAAAACTTCTGTAGCTTCCAGTGGTTTTTTCTTGCCATGTAAATTTTAATCCATTTCCAATTGCTTCTATTCCATAAAATGGAGTTTCTTTAAAATTTTTAATTTCTTCTTCCCTCTTTTGGATTAAGGCTACTGTGGGCGTTTGTACTCTTCCACAAGATAACTGTGCATTAAATTTACAAGTAAGTGCTCTTGTAGCATTAATTCCAACTAACCAATCAGCCTCGGCTCTTGATGCTGCTGAGGCGTATAGATGTTCATATTCTTTTCCATTTTTTAAATTCTTAAAACCATCTTTTATAGCTTTATCTGTTACAGAAGATATCCATAAACGTTTAATAGGTTTATTTATTTTAGCTTTTTCAATAATCCATCTTGCAACAAGTTCCCCTTCTCTTCCTGCATCTGTCGCTATTATTACTTCTGTAACATCTGGACGTTTTAGGGCATTTTTTACTACGCTATATTGCTTACTTGTTTGTTTAATTACTACTAATTCCATTTCTTTAGGTATCATAGGAAGATGTTCCATCTCCCATTTTTGATATTTTGTATCATAGATTTCTGGATCTGCAAGAGTAACCAAATGACCTAATGCCCATGTTACTATATATTCTTTATTTGTAAGGCAACCTATTTCTTTTTGATTACAGTTCAATACTCTTGCGATATCTCTTGCTACAGATGGTTTTTCTGCTAATATAAGTTTTTTCGTTAATTTTTCTTGTGCCACTTTTCTTACTCCTTTAAGATTTATTATAACTATGTATGATAATCTACAAAATTTAAAAGTTATTTATGTCTTATATTATAAAGTAGCTTACAAAGTATGTCCAGTTTATTTATAATTATAAACTATACCTTTTGAATTTCAACTTTGCCTCAACAAACTATAATCCCCAAGAGGCGTCTTATTATACTGTGAAAGTTATTTTATGCCTTGGAGGGATTGAGACTATAATTTAATCAAATTAGATTATTTATAGACTCTTAGAATGCTTGGCATATTTAGCTTTTCACAGCGTAATAAGACGCCTCTTAGAGGTGTGTAAACTAAAAGATTAGATTCTTAGCTTACGTAATTTATTTGTAGGTCGAATAAATGAGGATTTCTAAAATTATTTAGCTGGTGTAACTATATATTTTGCACCTGAATCACCTTGTTTATATGTAACTACAAGGTTTACTTTTTGGCTTGCTGTAAATATAGCATTTCCATCGGTATCTTTGCTTAAACCATCCACTGCAAAGTTATATGATGACCCCCAACCTAGTCTGGTACCATTTTCAACTACTTTGAATTTTAATGTTGTGCCAGATGGGATGTTTTTTATTACTATTGCATGGCTTCCATCTGCTTGACGGGTCATTTCATTTATTGCTGGATTCCATGAACCTCCAAGAATTGTTTGGTTGTCGCCTGCTATGTTATAAACTGTGTTATTTGCATTTGTTTCAGCAATTTTGTTTGTTAAAATATATTTTCCAGATGAATCTCCTGGTCTGTATGTGATTGTAAGGTCTGATTCATTTGCAACAGTTATTACAGCATTGCCGTCTGTATCTTTAGCTAAACCATCTACTGCAAATGTGCTTGTGTTCCATCCAAGGCTTGATCCATTTTCAACTATTTTAAATTTAAGGGTTGTGCCTGCTGGGACACTATTGAATGTAACTGCATAGCTTCCATCTGGCTGAATCATCATTTCATTTGAAGCTGGATTCCATTGTGAACCAAATACTGATTGGTTATCTCCTGTAAGATTGTATGTAGTATTATTTACAAGTGCATATGGAACTTCTCCTTGATACCCTTTATTTCCTGCTGATGTAAAGCTTGATTTATCTACTAATATTAATGCACTTCTTGGAGCAATTTTTACAGTTGAACCAGTCATTGTTCCAAGAGAAATTACGCCTGCTCTGTCTTTATCTGCAACAATTACCCATTCAGTTGGAGTTTGCCCTGATGCTACAGTTAAATTTATGCTTTGCTCTGTAGGTGTTGAGTTCATAATAACTGCAACTGTTTTCCATTCATTTTGAGCAGTATTTTGCATTGTATATCCAACTAATCCTTCAACTGATTCATTAGAAAAACGCATTGTTTGAATAGCCGTATTAGATGCATCTCTAAAAGGTGAATATGCTTTATTTAATCTTGCTAGACCTTTGTAGTAATTAGTTAAGTTTTTAAATGTTTCAATTCTTGACCAGTCAAGTTGGTTTAATTCATTACTTGATTGGTAACTATTACCTTCACCATATTTTGTTCTTGCAAATTCTTCTCCTGCTTGGAAGAATGTTGCTCCTTGTGATGTAAAGATTCCTACTGCTGCCATTTTATTCATTGCTTCAAGTTCAGCATTAAATTTGTTGTAGTAGTCTGTTTTGTTAGTTGAACCAACTAATTTATCCCATAATGACCAGTTATCATGTGCTGATGTATATGTTATTGAATCTGAAGGAGATTTTGCCCATTCACCAACATTTCCTTTTATTGCATTTATTAAATTACTGTCTGATGTTGCACCTGTTCTGTTTGAATATTGAACAAATCCAGATTCAGAAATATTAAATACACTACCCTTTAATGTATCACGGATATCATTGTTAAATATTGCTATTCCATTTACTAATTTAGACACATTTGATTTGTTTGCAGGATATACTCCCTTACTTTGATTCATGCCATTACTTCCTGCATCCCAAGGTTCTCCATATAATATAACATTACTAAGTCCTTCTTTGTCAAGTGCATATCTTATAGCATTCATCGTATCTGTATCGTGTAATCCCATTAAGTCGAATCTAAATCCATCTATATGGTATTCTTTTGCCCAATAAAGAATTGAGTCTACCATATATTTTCTAAACATTGCATTTTCACTTGCTGTTTCATTTCCACAATCAGAACCATTTAAGAAGTTTCCATTTGAATCTGTTCTGTAGTAATATTTTGGAACTGTTAAATTAAACCATGAGTTAGTTGTTGCTGCTGTATGATTATATACTACGTCCATTACAATGCCAATACCTGCGTTATGAAGGGATTGTACCATTTGTTTGTATTCTATAATTCTTGTTGCTGGGTTTGCTGGATTTGATGAAAATGAACCTTCTGGTACATTATAGTTTTTAGGGTTATAATTCCAGTTGTATGCAGTTGAATATTCATCATTATCAGCATCTTGTACTGGTAAAATATGTACATAGTTTATTCCAAGCCATTTTAAATAGTTAACTCCTGTTGGTGTTTGACCTGCACCATATAAAGTTGTATTATTTTCTGTAAATGCAAGATATTTACCTCTGTTATTTGCACTTATTCCAGAATTTGGGTCATATGAAAAGTCTTTAACGTGAGTTTCCCAAATGATTGCATCTGTTATTTTAGCTTGAGTTACATTTCTGTCACTGCTCCATCCTGATGGATTGGTGTTTGAAAGGTTGAGTATAGCTCCTCTATTGCCGTTTAATCCAACTGCTTTAGCATAGATATCAACTGTTTCTTGTTTAACTCCATTTGTTGTAACTGCGTATGTATAGTATTTTCCATTTAAATCTCCTGTCTTTTTAAATGTCCATACCCCATTACTTGCATCTTTTGTCATTGCATCTGTTGATGTAGCACTTCCGCCAGTACCTTGACTATATATTTTTAATTCTACAGAAGTTGCTGTTGGAGCCCATACTTTAAATGTTGTTGCACTTGTTGTGTATGTTGCTCCTAAATCATTTCCTGTGTATGCATAAACGTCTAAAGAATTGTTAATTGTTGTTAATTCGTAGTTTCCCTGACTATCTCCCTCTTTGTATGTAATTGTCAGGTTTGAGTTTTTTGCAATGTTAATTACTGCGTTTCCATTTGAATCTGTGCTTAAGCCTGAAACTGAAAAGTTTTTTCCATTCCAGCCTGTTGTAGTTCCGTCTTCTACAATTTTAAAAGTTAAATTTGTTCCTGCTGGTATGTTTCTGAATGTTATGGAATGCTTTCCATCTGAGTTTAAAGTCATTTGATTTGATTGTGGGTTCCATGATGAACCAAATACACTAATATTGTCCCCGGCAATATTGTAAACATGGGATGCAGCTTGTAAATATTGGTTGTTTGCGGATAGTCCTAATGTACATGACATTATGATTACTAATATTAATGCTACCTTATTTTTTAGTTGCTTCATTAAATATACACCTTCTCTTTCATCTCTTGGTTGTTAATGGTTTCTTTGATAATCTTATTTTACACTATATTTTGGGATCTATATATTAATTTGCATACATCTGATGTAAAAAATCATACTTTTGAAACCTTTCCAAATTGATGTGATGGGGACATTTGCCTCAAAAGCTTCATCTCCATGGGGGAGGCACTGAAAAAGTCCTTGATTTAGGCTGTGTAAATTTTTTAGATGAATATGAGTGTATATATATCCAATTGTTTGCCTTACCCTCCTTCAGCATGTTTTTTACAAGCCTTTGCTATGCAAAGTCTTGACAAAACATAAACGCTTCGTCGGACGGTCTGCACAATTGGATATATATACACTCATATTCATCTAAAAAATCAATTTACTGCATCGAAGGACTTTTTCAGTGGCCTCTCCATGGGAGGGGGCTTTTAAGGCAAAGATGGGTATTCAAAAATTCGTTAATAATTTTAAGTCTTTTAGTTTAAAGTTTTTTAGTTTTATGAACTTAGTTAATATTTTAATATATCTAACGCTCAATTACGGTACCCGTTAAATCAGTAATAATATTTGTCAATTCTACTACTACTTTTTGATTCTCGCTAGTTACAAAACCAATAACGCCATTCTTCTTTTTTACATAAAAACTAGTATTTTCTCCAAGTGCAATATAATGTAAAGAATCACTAAACCATGCTTTTTCTAATCCATATTTTTTTATTATTATGTCCAATTCCTTATACAAATCTTCGATTTTCTTATTTATCATGGCATTTTTTAATGAATAGGAAGAACCACTAAATTTTATAATAGATTCAAATCTTTCAAATTGAATAAAAGCTGACTGAAAAAGTAATTTTTCAAAGCTTTCAGATGTTACTCTAAAAAATTCCCCTATTTTATTAATTTTTACAATTAATTTTTAAACAGTTCCTAAGTGACAAAATCACTGTTCATTATTATATTTATGGTTTATAATATAATAAAATAAGTAAGGCTTCAACCTTATGTATGTAAAGGAGTTTATAATGCAATACGCCATTACTTTTTTAGAGGGTGTTATAACATTTATATCACCTTGTTTGCTTCCAATGCTTCCAATCTATATTTCCTATTTTGCCGGTGGTGATGCTGATGCTGATATACAAAAAACTTTACGAGGTGCTATTGGTTTTATAACTGGCTTTTCTCTGGTGTTTATTGCTTTAGGTGCGTTTGCAGGAGGAGTTGGAGGACTCTTGCAGAAATATCAAATAGTTGTAAATATATTAACTGGTGCTGTTGTAATCTTATTTGGACTTAATTTTATTGGGGCATTAAATATTAAGTTTATAAATAACACTTATGGTCTTAGAAAAATCCAAAGGACAAATGGATTTTTTAGTTCTGCAATTTTTGGAATTGTATTTTCTATTGGCTGGACTCCTTGTGTTGGTGCATTTTTAGGTTCAGCACTTATGCTGGCTTCAAGACAAGGCTCTACACTGCAAGGTGTACTTTTACTTTTATGTTATTCTGTTGGACTTGGGATACCATTTTTAATTAGTGCTGTTTTAATAAGTCAATTAAAAAGTACTTTTGATGCTGTGAAAAAACACTATAATATGATTAATTTTGCTTCAGGTCTTTTTTTAATTATCATTGGTATATTAATGATGACCGGACTTATGGGACGATTTTGGGCTATACTTACATTTTAAGGGAGGATTACATTCATGAAAAATAAAACTGCACTTTGGACATTTGCATTGATTTTTCTTTTAGTGGGTGGAGGGTTTTTGTATAACGCTTTAAAAGGAAATGCTCCTAATTATTCTTTACCAGAATTTACAAATTCATCTACAAAATCAACTGATATAACATCTCAAAGTAGTAATGGTGAACAGTCAAAAAAGGAAGAAAATTCTGACGGTGACCTTATTATTGCTCCTGATTTTACTGTATATGATAAAGATGGAAATCAGGTTAAACTATCTGATTTGAGAGGGAAACCTGTTGTACTTAACTTCTGGGCAAGCTGGTGTCCTCCTTGCAAATCGGAAATGCCGGAATTTGACAATGTGTTTAAAGAATTAGGTAACAAAGTTAATTTCATGATGGTGGATGCTGTTGACGGCAACAGAGAAACTGTGGAAAAAGGTAAAAACTATATTACTAAAGAAGGCTTGAGTTTTCCAGTTTATTTTGATACAAATCAGGATGCTGTAACAAAGTATGGTATTGGAGGGTTTCCAACTAGTATTTTTATTGATAAGGACGGATACATCATAACAGGTGTTGAAGGTGCTATTAATGAAGAAACCCTTCGTAAGGGAATTGATTTGATTACGGAAAAAACAGAGTCCCAAACAGTAGCCGAATATCATAAAATATCCCCAGAAGAAGCAAAAGAAATATTAGATAGTGACAAGGAAATAATACTGCTTGATGTGCGTACAGACTCTGAATATGATGATGGTCACATTCCTAATGCGAAATTAGTACCTGATTATGAAATTAAAGAATATGCCGAAAATGAATTTACTGATAAAAATGTGATGATATTACTATATTGTCGCAGTGGGCGAAGAAGTGCTGAGTCAGCAAAAATATTAGTTGATATGGGGTATATAAATGTATATGATTTTGGCGGGATTATAGATTGGCCTTATGAAATAGTGAAAAAGTAAACTACATCTTGTCAGCTCACTTAAGCTTATTGTAACTTTATGATAGGAATTTATACTGTAAAAAGACCATTAGTCCATAAGCTCTTTGGAATATTTAAGATATTGGCTTTTTATAGTATAAACCCCTTATAAAAGATCAGAAAGATTAAAATTAATAGTGTTATTTATTAGTTTGTATATTATATACAAATATTTTTATCTGAAAATTCTAAATCTATATTATAGAAATTTCTAATTCATTAATCTATTTTTCATACATCACACTTTCATCCATATATTGAATAAATCCGTCTTGAGTTATTACTCCCTCTATAAGTTCTGGAATCCTTTTAGGTATTACATCATATTGAATTATTGTGTTCCACTGAATCTGATAGTTTGGAATTATTTTAGGGTCATTTTTAATTACATTTATGTAGTCTGATTGAGCGTTGTTTAATATGTTTTTGTCCTCTAATAACCCTTGTTTTTGCTTTTCTCCTAATAACGTGCGATATTTTAGAAATTCCAAAGCACCATCTTTAACTTCTTGTGGATATGAATCTACAATTGCCCAACCAGACATTTCAGGAGAGGTTATAGTTATATTTTCCGGAAAGGGTGAAAAACAAATAGCATCCTTAAATTTTCTATCAATTTGGCCTATCATCCAAAAACCATTAGGAAGCATTGCTGTTTCTTCGTTAAAAAAGTGGTTATAAGCTATGTCAAAATCCTGATTAAGTGAATCGTTAGTTGTATATTTAAATAATTTTACTATTGTTTCTGTAAGTAACTTTCCCTGACTGTTGTTAAAACTTTTTGGTAATTCAGTTCTCATAAAGTCTGCACCTTCACTAGTCGCACCAAGCCTTGCTGTTGCCAATAACATAGTTGCCCATCCTGTACCGTCTGTATGCAAAGAAAGCGGGGTTATATTGTGATTTTTTAATTTGTTGCAACAGGAAAAAAACTCATCCCATGTTTTAGGAAATTCTTTTATTCCAGCTTTATTAAAAAGTTTTTTATTCCAAAATATTCCTGTTGCAGAAAAGCTGACTGTACCAAGAGTAGATAAATATATTTTATTACCATCTTCTAAACATGCTGATAATACTTGTGGCTCAATTGCATCGATCCATTCTTTATCATTTAATATATAAGGTGCCAAATCCATTAATCTATTATCCTTAACCATTAAATCATAAAAATCAGGTAAAAATCGCACATCGGTTATTACAGCAGGTAATTCGTCTGTTACATTAAGCATTTTTATTCTTGAACGATATCCATCTAACATCCATTCCACTTCAATATGGTATTTTCCTTTATATTCCTCATTAAAACTGTTGACCAATTCCTCATTATTCCTCATTCCAGTAGCAGGATCGATGGTAAATATTATCGGAATTACAACTTCTGTACTGTTTTTATTCTTAGGAAATAAATTTTCCTCCACTTTACTACAGCCAGCGAGAAAAGTAATTGTTAGTATAAATAACAACTTATACATTATTGATTTTACATTTTTCAAAACAACTCACCTCTTGGTATCTTTATTGTACATTCCGAACCATCTGTATAGGTTTCAAAGTAAAATAAAATGTTATCATTATATTTTAATCTAAGCCTACTTATTACATTAACTATTCCATAACCATTTTCTTTTCCTGAAAATTCATTGCCCATATCTTCATTTTTTAATTTTGTTAAATTATTAATCTTATTTTTAACTTCCTCATTCATAGGTGTTCCGCTATTATATATTTTTATAAATAAGTAATCATCACTTATATATATATTAATCCTGATTTTACCACCTTCATATATTTCACTAAATCCATGCTTTATTCCATTTTCCACTATTGGCTGCAAAATTAGTTTAATAATTAAGAAATTCCTTACTTCTTCTTCACATATGATTTCATAGTCAAATAGATTATTATTTCTAATTTTTTGAATTTCCATATAGCTTTTTACATGTTCTAGCTCTTCACTAATTAGAATAGTATCTGCTCCTTTGCTTAAACTAATTCTTAGTACTTTTGACAGAGCCTGAATCATCTTCATCGTAGTTTCTTCTTTATTTATTCTGGCAAGCATATATATTGTATCTAATGTATTATATAAAAAATGCGGATTTATTTGATATATCAATGAACGAAGTTCACTTTCTCTTAGCTCTTTTTCTTTATGTTTAACCTCTTCAATTAATTCCTTCATGTTTGTTATCATTAAATTATAAGAATTACCTATTGCATCTAATTCTGTATTTGTTGATATGTGAAGCTGATTTGAGAAATTGTCTTTATCAAAGTTAGTCATAACCTGTTCAATAGTTTTAATAGGACTGGTAAATCTTTTTGAAAAATAAATACTTAATATTATGGCAACAAGAATATCTATTATAAAAACTATACACATTATTATTATAGCACTTATTATTGACTGATTTAGAACACTGCTTGGAATTATGGTAAAAACACTAAATTGTGTATCCTCTTGTTTTTGTAGTATTATTGTTGAATGATTTAGATTTTTAACCAAAAGGTCCTTGTTATTATTTAGAAGAATTTCTTCTTTTGCATTTTCAATTAAATATGAATATTGACTTTGCTCATTTCCCCAAACCTTTATAATTGTTCCATCTTTATTTGCCAATCCAACTAATACATTTTTCTCAACCGATATATCTTTTACTAACTCATTTAATAAGTCAAAGTCCATCTTAAAAAAAAGTATTCCCGGCTCATAATGGAAATCCATATTTCTAATATATCTGCCTATGAATAAAGCACTCGCACCACCATTAAATAATGTGTCTTCTTCCCAAAACCATTTTGTTTTTGAATAATCATCTCCTAATATATTTGTAAACTTACTCTTGGAAAAGTCATTATACTTTACTTTTCTATATGGCTTTGTATATAGGCTGTTTCTCACTACATAAACATATTCTTGTATATAATCTAAGTCCACATATAAAAGATAATTTTTCAAGGCTTCCTTTTCAGCAGAAGACATTGGTAAAATTTGAAGACTTCTTTGAACTTCCTTTTGTAAAATACATTTTTTCATTGTTTCATTACTTTTTTCATATAAGTTCTTAAGTGTGGTACCAGCTTCTTTAGTAATATATTTATATTTATCAATTGTTGATTTTTTATTACTACTTCCAAGTATAACTCCAACTACAACACTTGATAATAAAAGTGCTATGGAAAGTAATATAATTACATATTTTAGAAATCTATTTTGTATTCCGTAAAAAAATCTTTTCATCCTTCATGTTTCCTTTTGTATTCACTAGGTAATACACCCGTATATTGTTTAAATAGTTGTGTAAAATATGATGGACTTGAAATACCTACTTTTTCGCATACATCTGAAATTACTACTACTCCATCTAATATTAAAGATATTGCTCTTTCCATTCTCCTCTTTAGAATGTATTGTTTAAATGTCATATTATATGTATTTTTAAATACCCTGCCAAAGTATACTGGATTTAGATATATTTTTTTTGCAACTGTAACAATTGACAGCCCTTCGTCATTTAAATTATCTTCTATAAAATTTATAGCTACTTTCATATATTCTATAAAATATTGAGTTTCGTACTCATTTGATAAAGATTTTCTTACTTCTATAATTTTGCATAATAGCTTGTGGCAAACGTCTACTAACGCTGTAGTGTTAATTTTACTAAAATTAGTATAAAAACTTTCAAAGCTACTTTTTACTTCATCATTTAAGCCATATGTATCTTTTAACAATAATTCCGTTTCTAAAATTAATTTATGTAAGTACATACGCTGGGAATTTTTATCCTCTGGAAATGTGTATATAAATTTTATAAATGAATCTTTTAGTAATTTCTCATCATTTTTTCTTATGGAACTTAATATTAGAAATTCTTCATTAATAGAGTAGCTTTCTTCTTTTGTTAAAGGCATCTCCTGTTCTGACACTGTAAGGGCACTTGCACCTGAAACACTTGCTAATTCAAATAGATTTAAAGCCTCTATAAAACTTTTTGACAATCCATCGATTCCTTTGTATCCTCTGGATATTGCTGATATTATTTCACCTTTTAAGTTTTTCTTGACTTGTTCCATTACTTTTTTTAAATTTGCCATGATGACATTTTCATTGGAATATATTATAAATATATTATTTCCAAATTCATTTTCAAAATTCCAGTATGTAAAGTTTTCATTTAGCACTATTAATAAATGCTCTTTTAGGTTAAATCGTGCTGCCTCGTAGTCAAGCTGATTTGTTATTTTATATGATATATCAATATCTGTACATATTGTTGCAAACATATAGTTATTAAAATTCAGATTTAATGCTAATATAATTTCCGTTAGCTTATCTTCTGATACCATTTTTTTTAGATATCTTTGAATTATTGTTTGCAGAAAACTATTGCTATCTCCCATTAAGATTTTTTTTAAATTTTCATGTTCTTGTTTACTTTCTCTTGTTTCAATACATTTTTTATAGGCAGATTTCATTGTTTCTATTAAGCACTCTTCTTCAAAGGGCTTTGATAAGTATGTAAATGCTCCCAATTCACATGCTTTTTGTGCGTATTCAAAGTCTCTATATGCACTGATGAATATGAATAGAATATCAGGGTAGTCTTTTTTAATTTGATCCATTACCATTAGACCTGAAATTTGTTTCATTCTTATGTCTGATAGTACTATGTGGGGGACAATGGTGCGAATTAGATCTATAGCTTTTTCTCCGCTATCTGCAAAGCCCGCTACTTCGTAGCCTAGGTTGTCCCAGTCGTATGTTTCTACTAAACCCCTTAGAAGAATTGGTTCGTCATCTACAATTATTAGTTTTAGTTTTTCCATTTATTTTACCCCTTTCAAACCTTGTAACTTGGTTTTAGTATAGCGTAAATATATGGAATTTTCAACATGGTATTGTTGAATTTTTGGGTATATATTTTTAAATTACCGAATTTTTTCTAGATTTAATTTTTCATAGTAGAATTTTTCATGTGCTTCGCTGATAAAAATAATTTTTGCATCCTTTTCGGTTGCTACTCCTAGTGCTGTAATACTCATGCTCTTTTCCTCCAATTTTTATTTTTTGACCATAGCAAAAAAGGACATTCCTCTAAAATTTCTTTTAGAAAAAATGTCCTTAAAGGTACAATGTTTGATTGGATTCACACAACCAAGAACGTACATAGGAGTATTATTCCTTATTACACGTTCTAAATTTGTTGCACTTTTGTTGCAGTAGCATGATAATAGGTGGTTCAAACCCGCATAAACACTGAATTTATTTATCTAATGACTTCATCGGCGGAAATTTCTTTTTAAGTTTTCTTTACTCTTGCATACTTTTACAAACTATATGACAAGAGAATCTTGGTATCATAATAGGTTCTCTCTTCTGCTTTTTAGCCAATACTTCTTCCTCCGAATTGTGGGCATCTACAATTCTCTTGATAGCACGATTAACTGCTGCACAAGCTATGATTAATACTGATAATGCGGATTCTCCAGTATTAATCTGTAATCCTTGATTCGTTACCAAATCATGTTGATAATTTCTGCATAATTTGGTTTGGTCAATCTTCTTTGCCTTTTAAATATTTTTCAATTTTATCAATTAAAACCGAAAAATCAATAGGCTTGCTGACATGATCGTTCATCCCAGCTTTTTTACATACCTCAACATCCTCTTTAAACGCATTGGCGGTCATAGCGATGATAGGAACTGACAGGGCCTGCTTTGTTTTAAGGAAGCGGATTTGCTCCGTTGCCGTCAAGCCGTCCATAACAGGCATCTGTATATCCATTAGTATGATATCATATAGGTCTTGATTTTCGGCAAACATTTCCACCGCTTTTTTTCCGTCAGCGGCACATTCAATTATTATTTTTGTATCTTCAAGTAACGATTTCACGATTTCACGATTAATATCAATATCCTCAACAAATAGCAAACGACACTTGATAAAGGTCGTGACATCACCCGATTGGTTTGGCTCCTGTGCTAAAAGAGCGTTTTTGTCAATCACAAGCTCGTTGATGGTATTAAGTATAGTCGACTGGAACAGCGGTTTTTGGATAAAACGAACAATACCTGCCTCACCGGCTTCCTTTTCAATTCCATCAATTCCATCCATCAGATAATCTACAAATATAATATTGTATGGGGTTTTATGATGTAATGAGTTTCTTACGGTTTCAACAGCCTCAGCACCACTGCTGACCAGATCGCAATAAATGCCAAGGCTGTCCATGATTTTTTTGAAGTAATCAAGAATCACCAAATCATCATCAATTACTAAAACACGCACAGAATTATAAATTGATTTATCAAAAACATTTTTAGATACGGCATTTTTATCTTCTTGCAGCTTCACATCAAAAGAAAAACAACTGCCTTTTCCAAGCTCGCTGGTTATGATTATTGAACCGCCCATAAGTTCAACGATTTTTTTCGAGATAGCCAGCCCAAGACCGGTTCCGCCGAATTTGCGGGTAATACCCGATTCAGCCTGCTCAAAAGATTCAAACAGCTTATTTATATTTTCTTCACTGATACCGATGCCAGTATCAATGACTTCGCAATGAAGAGTGAAGCTGTCTCCGTCAATCTCTCTCTTTTGAATGTTCAGCGTAATATTTCCATGATCGGGCGTGAATTTTACGGCATTGGACATTAGGTTGGTAATCACCTGCGAAAGCCGTAATTCATCACTGATTACATAGCTGGGCATGGCGGGTTCCATATTGACAAACAGATGATTTTCTTTTCTTCCGATTTGACTGTGATAACATTAATAATATTTTCCAACATCTTTTCAAAGTTAAACGATTCGGGGTGAATCTCCAGCCTGTTGGCATCAATTTTGGACATATCTAAAATATCATTAATCAAAGCAAGCAAATGCTGTGAAGCATCGTTTATCTTATCAAGACAGTACATCATTTTATCAGGGTCTTTTGAATTTTTTCCAATTTTTGTCATGCCTATGATGGCATTCATAGGGGTTCGTATTTCATGGCTCATATTTGCTAAAAATGTGCTTTTAGCCGCAGCGCTGTTTTCAGCAATAATTTTTGCTTCCTTTAATTCTTCTTCATTTTTTTTAATTTCAGAAAGCATGGCTTTGTATTCGGTCAAGTCCCTTGTAAATGAAAATAGCCGGTATGTATCGTTATAATCAACTTTAATAACAGTCATTTCAACAGAAAATATTTTGCCGCTTAAAGAGCGCGTCAAGCATTCGCGAATTGCCTTCCCGTTGGTTACAGCATCACGAACAAATTCTTGAAGAAACTCCATAGAAGGTGTCCCGTCAGCCTGATATTCAGGGAACAAGCTTTGAACCATATCGTTTGATGCCGCTTTAGGATCCACATCATATAAATCCATCAAACATTTATTGCAGGACAGCAAATT
>JAVBPB010000065.1:0-5432 GCA_031549965.1 Mobilisporobacter sp.
GAATTAGTGTAAAAACTGGTTCCTTTTTTTCTTGCAGAAATCTGTAGCGTATCAGCTAATAAGTAAATAACTACAGTTGCTTTAAGGAGATGAGGTGAGCTTTGTGGCAAGGAAAAAGGATACTTACGAGCAATGGGAAGCAGATGGTATTTTAGAAGAGAGATTGAAATACACTGAAAAATTGGCTGCTGAGAGAGTAGCACAAAGTACAATTGCAGATGCACTTGGAATTTGCCATAAAACATTTATTGAGTTGAAATCAAAACATCCAAGATTTAATATGGCTGTCATAAATGGTTCAACAAAAATGAAAGTCATGCTAGAAGACACTTTGCTTAAAACTGCACTTGGATATTATTATGAAGAAGACGATCAGTATATTGAAGAAGTTAATGGAAAGCCAAAAAGAAAAGTTGGTAAATTAAAAAAATATAAGCATCCTGATTATAAGGCACTAAAAAGTGTTTTGCTTAATAAGTTTGGCAATGAATATAATGAAAAAAGATTTGATTATGAATTAGAAGAAAAACGTAAGAAAGAAAATGAGGAGGTTTGGGAAAATGCAAATAACAATGATGAAGAGTAGTGATTTAATTGCTTATGAAAATAATCCAAGAAATAATGATGAGGCTGTAGATGCAGTCGCAAGTTCGATAAAGGAATTCGGTTTTAAGGTTCCGATTGTTATAGATAAAAACAATGTAATTATCGCAGGTCATACAAGATTAAAGGCAAGTGTCCAACTTGGATTAAAAGAAGTTCCTTGTATAGTTGCAGATGATTTAAATGAAGAACAAATAAAAGCATTTAGACTTGCTGATAATAAAACAGCCGAACTGGCAACTTGGAATATGGAACTTTTAGAACAAGAACTTTCAAATATTAATATGGATATGTTGCAGTTTGGATTTGAGGATTTAGTTGGTGAAGATAATAAAGAAGCAGTAGATGACGATTTTGATCCAGGAGCAGAAATACCAGCTGTTCCTTATACACAACTAGGTGATGTGTATGAATTAAACGGACACCGATTAATGTGTGGTGACTCGACCAAAAATGAAGATGTGAAAGTACTTATGAATAATGAACAAGCGGATATGATATTTACTGATCCACCTTATAATGTTGATTATGAAGGAACGGCAGGTAAAATCAAAAATGATAAGATGGAGGATAATAGCTTCTATCTTTTTTTATTAGATGCATTTAAAAATATGTTTGAGTCAATAAAAACTGGTGGTGCAATTTATGTTTGTCATGCCGATACTGAGGGACTTAATTTTAGAAATGCTTATAAAACAGCTGGTTTCAAATTAGCGGAGTGTTTGGTTTGGGTTAAAAATGCTTTAGTACTTGGAAGACAAGATTATCACTGGAGGCATGAACCAATTCTCTATGGTTGGAAAGAAGGCTCTGCTCATTATTTTGTTGATGATAGAACTCAAGATACAATATGGGAATATAACAAACCCAAAAATAATGATTTACATCCAACAATGAAACCTCTTGAGTTAGTTGGTAAAGCAATATCTAATTCATCAAGGAAAAATGATAAAGTACTCGATTTATTTGGCGGGAGTGGTTCAACTTTGATTGCATCGGATCAAATCAATAGAAAAGCATTTTTAATGGAACTTGATGAAAAGTTTGTTGATGTAATAGTTAAACGATTTATTAAATATAAAGAATCTTTGGATAACTGCTTTTTAGTTAGAGGTAATAAAAAAACACCATTAGCAGATATTCAAGACTTCTCTCTATAGTTAAAAATTGACTTGCTATTACGGAAAGGTTGAGTGATGTATATTAACGACTTAAGTCAGAAAGAAGGAATATTAAATGCATAAAAAAGTTGCTTTAAGAAAATGGAATAATAAAGGATGTGATATGAATGTCATTTAAAGAGTATAACGCTCATCCTAAAGGACTTAAAACCGGAGATTGTGTTGTTAGAGCAGTCACAACTGCACTTGGTACTGATTATTTAGAAACAAGAAGAAGATTGAATCACGCTAGAAGCGATAGAGGATTTACTTCCTACAAAGATACAAAGTTCATTTATGATTATTTACAAGATTATAAAAGAATTTTATTTAAAGCACAAAAAGGAAAGCCAAGAACAAAAGGAACTGATTTTTGTAAATTGTATCCAGTTGGTACTTTTATAATAAAAATGGCTGGTCACATTACTTGTTGTATCGATGGAGTAATTCATGATACTTGGGATTGCAGTTATAGAACGGTTTACACTGCTTGGGAGATTGAATAAAGAGATATAATCGGATTAAAGGGCGAACAAAGGCGACACGTTCGCTTTTTCTTTCTCTATGCAACAAATACTCGGTAAATAAAGAAAAGCGAACACAAGGCGTTTGTAGGGCTTACTAGAAAACAATTAAATTTAACTTGATTTAGAAGTCGTTTAGAGTGATATATACTAGCGACTATATGTCAAGAAGGAGGCATTGTTAAAATGAATAAAGAAGATAAAATTTTAGAAATTTCTAGTCGACTCTATACCATTCATAAATTAAGACAAGAACTTATGGTAATCTATGCTAGTGATGCACAAGATTATATTGATGCAAATGAAGTCTTAATAAATATGGAAGAAGCTTTGTGGGGTGAAGTTTATGGGAATTAAAGTCGAACTCACAAAAGAAGAAGAAAATTTAATTGATTTTAAGAAAAATTTGAAATTTATTAATCGAATTCGTATGCAGTTGCATCAGTTTTTCACCTCTGATAGCGAAGAAAGCAATCGTGATTATCGTGATGCAACGGAATTATTAAATGACTTTGAATTATTTATATGGGGAGTCATAGAAGGGAAAACAAGTCTTGTAGATATTAATGAAAAAGAAGAATGAACTAGAAAAATTTTTAATTGATTTAAACGCTTTAAATGAGATTCATTATGGAATGGTTGATTATTTCCAAAGAGTAATTGACAATGGTGATGAACTTGAAGTTGAAATGGTTGTCCAAACATTTAGGTATGTTTGGGAAAATAGTAAAGAGTTAATGAATAAGTATTATCCAATGCTTTTAGAATTAACAAAAGAGTCGGGGAGCTAAAAATTAGCTCCTTTTTTAATTGAAAGAAAGGGAAAAAGGAAAATGAAAATTATAACAAGTGAATCGGTATTTAGTGGTCATCCAGATAAAATCTGCGACCAAATAAGTGATGCGATTTTAGATGCAGTATTAGAACAAGATAAAAATAGTAGAGTAGGAATTGAATGTGCAATTAAAGATAACTTAGTTCTATTATTTGGTGAGATTACAACAAGTGCAGTTGTAGATTACAAAAAAGTCGCCTCAAAAGTTTTAAAAGATATTGGCTATGAAGAAGATTTTTGTATTCTAGAAAAAATATCATTACAGTCAGCTGATATAGCAATAGGAGTTAATAAAACCAATATACAAAACCAAGGAGCAGGAGATCAAGGAATGATGTATGGATATGCTTGCAATGAGACACCAGAATTTATGCCTCTTACTTTAGTGCTTGCCCATGATATTGCAATGAGAGTTGATGAATTAAGGAAAACGAAATATCCACATTTATTTGGTCCTGATGGAAAGTGCCAAGTATCAGTTAGATATAATGGAAATACTCCTATTGCAATTGATACGATAATTATTTCTGCGCAAACAAAGCCTGGAATAGTAAAGAATGATGCCATAGAAGTAATTTATGCTGAAGTAATTACCTATTTAATAGGTTGGGATTTAATGGATATCAGAATATTGACTAACCCAACAGGTGCTTTTGAAATTGGTGGTCCGTACGCTGATTCAGGGTTAACTGGGCGAAAGATTATAGTTGATACATACGGTGGATGTGCAAAACATGGTGGAGGAGCATTTAGCGGTAAGGATGTAAGTAAAGTCGATAGAAGTGCATCATACTATGCTAGATATGTTGCGAGAACAATTGTTGAAGCTGAACTTGCGGAAAGATGTGAAGTATGTATATCTTACTCGATTGGCATTGCAGAACCTGTAAGTATAAGTGTTGATACTTTTGGAACATCAGAGTTAACTGAAAATGAATTTCTTGAGTTAGTAAAAAAACATTTTGATTTCAAACCTTCAAGTATTAGGAAAGAATTAAAACTTGATTCAGTTAAATTCCAACCTTTAGCGTGTTATGGACATATGGGAAGAGAAGACTTAAATGTTCCTTGGGAAAACACATATGATAAAGCTGTGGCATTGAGATTAGATTATGAAAAAACCAAAAGAAATACATAACTTTTATAAATCTGATGCATGGAAACAAGCACGACAATTAAAAATAGTTAACCAAAATGGATTATGTGAGCGATGTAAAAAAGTAGGACAAGAGGTTCATCACAAGAAACATATTAATCTTGAAAACTATAAGGTTGCATCTATTTCTTTGAATCAGTCCAACTTGGAATTGCTATGTAAAGATTGCCACAACAAAGAACATACTAGGTTTTCAAAAATTGCTAGTCAGAAGTTTGACGAAAATGGCGATTTAATACAATAATTGTTTAGGAAATAGCATCGTTATTTGATATAATATTTATAAAAGGTGGGAGCAGTTATGAAAAGAATTGTAAAAAGAGTAGCAGATGATTTTGTTCCATTTATTCACATATTATATTATTTTGATTTACTTGAGGAAAGGAAAGGTTATGAAAAAGCTATTGCTTATGAGGAGAACTTATTTGATATAATTACAGGAAATAAGAATAATGAAGTCGCATATTTGTTTTCTAAGTTTGATAATTTGTTTGGAATATATGATTCAAAAGAGTTGACAAGAGAAAGTTTTAGAGAAGTGCTGAATATCTTTTATGCTGATAGATTAGTAGAAACTAAAAAAGATATTGCTGATAATTTTATCTTTTCTCTTGGACCAACAGCAGATATGTTTGTTCATAAAGAAATGTTTGTTGGAAATATTTATACAGGAAAAGAGTTTACTAAAAAAATAAAAAAATTTAAAAAACCTACCGCCCCCATTCAATAAAGATTTTTTTCGGTAGGGTACCGAGCGAGGGGACTCTTAAAAAATGCGAGGCAAAAATTTTGGAAAATGGTATCGGGAGGAAAAAAATGAAATATGAAGTAAGAGATAGTCAATATATTTTAGAAAGAATCATCGAGGGATAAATTAGACGATATGGAATATTTGAAAGCTCATCAAAGTGATGAATTAACAAGTAGCAATCCGCATATGATAGAAGAAATAATCAGTTTTGTTTTTAATAATGCTGACTATTATAGTTATAAAACAAATATGATGGATAATAAAAACCATAAAAATGCATTTAATAAATAAATCATAATTTGAAGAACTCGAAAGAGTTCTTTTTAATTTATATTAATCAACTCACAAAAATATTGTGAGTTTTTTTATGCCTTGAAAGGAGGTGTTCGCATTGGAAAAGTTT
>JAVBPB010000036.1:0-6371 GCA_031549965.1 Mobilisporobacter sp.
AATAGGCTATCTACCAATAAATGATAATGATGCAAAGCTATTTTTTCAATTAATAGATAGAAGATATGAAAAGAAAAGTACAATAGTAACAAGTAATATAGCATTATCAAACTGGAATGAAATATTTCAAGATACAATGCTAGCCAGTGCAATATTGGACAGGCTAATACATCATGCAAGTGTAGTAACAATAACCGGAAATTCATATCGAACAGCGAGTGCATTGTCTAAAAAAGATAAGAGTATTGAGTAATTAGTAACATAACATTTAGTAAACGAAAATATAGATTGTATAAAATTGATATATAGTAATCAACTTTATACAAGCGAGTGAATAAAAGTATAGAAAATCAACCATTTTGTGCAAAAGATTTCTAATATCTGGCATTTGAGTATTGACATTTATACTAGGACGTGCTAGGGACTTTAACCCTTAAGATTGCGCCCATGCTGGGCGCACCAAAAAACAAGGTATTCTATAGCTTTTTGTGCTATAGAATACCTTGCTTACATTTTGTAAGTAATTACTAATTAGTATTACTATTACCGTTTTTCTCTAAACTAGATATGTATTATGATATTTCCATTTTTACATATTATCAAATAAAAAAAACATGTCGCCATCTAAAATTCTAATTTCATATAATGCATCTTCGTTGCTACTCTCGTTCTGTTCTGCTGAATCTACCACTGGACAGAATGTTTGAATATCAATTTCAACATTCTTATCGAAGTATATTAATACAACTCTGTAAATTGTCTGAGCATCACTTAAAAGTTCAATTAATTCAGAATGACTAAATATCTCTGTATTCTTTTTTTCCATCTTTTCTTTAAATTCAACACATAGATTTTTTACTTCTCTGCCACCATTCCCGCTGTAATCACCTTTAGGGCCTGCCGTATGAATTATATATTTTGCGGGCAGTTTGAATCCTTGAGTTAAAACTGCTTCACCTGTTTTTATAGGTGCCAAATTGTCACATACTGCCTGAAGATTGCTTGCCCCCGCTGCCTTGAAAATCGCCCCACATACACCACTACCCATTTTCAAGTTAGTGTTGGCGGCATTAACAATGGCATCAACATTCATTGTTGTTATATCACTGTGTATAATATTTAACGACATTTGTTGTACTCCTTATATAGTCTTATGTTTTTCAATATGGAACGGGTTCACATTATGCCCATTAGTAAATATTATGATTATATGTATTATAGGTAGTTGCGTTAGTTTTCGTCTATGATTATAATGGTTAATTTTTCAATAACCACAAAACCCAAAAGCTCATTTAAACACTGACCTTCTGCTAATATCTATAATCTACTCTGAATGAATAACGAGATCCTATATTTTATTACTCATGAATTATTTATTCAAAGCACGTAATAATTTTTGTTGTAAATCATAAGCATGACTATATTCAATATATTCAATGCTCCCTAGATCACTAATCGCCTTCGTGTTGATATCCTTGATTATTATCACAGGTTTTCCCAAACCATAAGCAAGTCCTTGTTCTAACATAACATTTGGATTTAGGCTAGAAATGTTAATAATCGCAATACTACAAGATTGAATTTCTTGGCACACCTTACACATAATATCTTTGTTGCTTATTTCATTATCAGCTTTAAAATGCTTTAAACCAAGTGCTGATAATGCTGGTACAATTCCATAGTTATAACTGTCTAAATACTCATCAGGAAATGGCATTGCAATAAAAACTTTATTTTGCATGTATGAGGGATTAACAGGACAACCATCAACACAAAGCTTCTATTGATGTTGAAAAGTATTCTATTGTTGCAACTCGTACAGTTTTTTGTGTCGAAGATAAGTCATGCTCATCATATGTCATAGACGAAATTCTTAATTCAGAAAGTGCATTGTAATTATGAAGCAGTGAATTGTACTCATTGATCCACCCTATGTAAACATTCGTATATACATAGCCATTGTTCTTAGTATAAATATCGCATTTATTTTTTAAATTTCTAATTTCATAAATAAGTGCTTGCATTTTTGAAACATCCAATACTACACCTCCCATTATAGCTAGCCATGATTTAAAGTTATTATTTTTTATGTATATCGACATTATAGCACATAATAAAAAAAATGTATATAATTACATTTCTAATTTATACCATTTTACAAAATTAATTACATACATACTTTTTAATAAAACTTTCAACCATAAAACCTCCAAACAGATATCTCCTTAATTTGGCGATTTTATTAGAGCATTTATAAACTATTTTTTAGTAATTCTAAAACTATAGAAAAGTCCAACTTATCTTTATGCTATCACCTTTATAAACATCAATCCTTTCTACGAATTCTTTTACCATTCCTCTGGTTAATTTATAAATTTTATCCATTTCGATCAATCGTTTCAATCCATCTTCTTCCTCATTACAAATCTTTTTCTCTTGCATTACCAATTCCAACTCTTTTATCTGTCTTTCTAAACCATTCATTCGCTTATCATAACTATTCTTCCTACTTAAGAATTCTTCCATCTTAAAATTTCCATCCTTATAACTTTCTTCCTACTTTTTGATTCCACACATCCATGCTTGCTATCAAGGTTACTTATGGCTTTTGAGCATAAATTAGAACGCTGTTGTCAAAGTTATATCAATAAATATGGCTTGCAAAGCGAAGAAATGACTTCCATTCATCTTTGCTGCTTGTAACCTTGTTGGTGATGTAATCATAAATTTCTTTTACATCATTCAGCCTGCTCATTAATCATTCCTCCTGTCCATATCTAGTTTTAATTACTCTTTAAAATCTAAAACCGCCTAATATCTAGACGGTTTAGAAAATGTATTATTCCATTTCCTTTGCAATTCGTTCAATCTCTTCACGTGATAAATCAGTTAAATCCAAAATCTCATCCATAGGCATTTGCTTTTTTAATGCTTTTTTTGCAACTTCAACCGCCTTACTGTTTTTCCCTATTTCCTCACCGATTTCTTTGCCCTTTTCTTGCCCCTTTTCAAATGCACCATTAATACGTGACTGCTCATCCCGTCTTGCTTTTTCCCTTGCTTCTTCTAACATTCTTGTCCTTTCATCATTACTTAATTCTTTTAATACAACAACTGCTTTTTGTATTTGTGGATTTGCTTCTGCGATCATATTCAATTCCTCCTCGCTATCTGCTTTTAAAAACTTCATCCAGTTCCATAACATTGAATTTTCACTTTCTTTTGGTAATTTGGGCAATTCAAGTGTATTGATTTCTAAAATATCTGTAAAGGTTGAACCTGTATTCTTATCATGTAATTGATAATGATTATGATATATTTGATTTTCTGGAATTAATATATAATCTGTAATAACAATGCTGATAACCTTCTTTATTTTTTCATAAGTATCCCCTTTACTTATTTGCTCGGTTATCATCTTGGAGGTATAAAATACAATTCTTTCACGCATTTGTGGAAAATTTAAAATCTGAATCTCTACATCTATAATAGTTCCTGATTTCGTATGTATTTTTACATCCAGAATTCCAAGTTTATCTTCAATCGTATCAATTCTAAAATTGGGATCAACGATTGTAAGATGACTGTATTCACTTTCTGGTATATCTAATACTGATTGAAGAAAACTGGTTAATAAGTCTATATTTCTATTATCTCCGAAGATCAGCTTAAATATCAAGTCACTTTTAGGACTTAGTAGTTTTTGTTTCATTCAATTTTCCCTTTCGATTTACAATTTTATTGGTTAATATTCTACTTCTAATTATGTTTAGCTTAAAACAATTTTAATATACTAATATATCTACGCTTTAAGGAACAAATCTGTTGAATTAATAAAATTAATATACAGTTACTAATAATAACTCTCCCAAACACCATTCTGTAATAATTATATCATACTTTGATGCTTTTAAATACTATAAATTAACAAAGAATATACTTCTTTAAACTTCCTAAATTCATCTCATTTATTTATCATGTCCAATTTTAAGGCTTCTCATGCTTCATTATTATTGAAATATAACTCTAACGCCCTATCAATAATACTCTCAATATCCTCTTGTTTTTCTATATGAATAAAATACTTTTGATAGACTTTTGGCATAGGCTTAAACCCTTTCGTCTTTTCTTTTTTCTTGTCCTTTCCCTTAATGTTCCCCTTTAATATTTCCAAAATAGAGGTTTCATTCAGTTTTCTTCACCTCTTTTGCAAAGTCCACATAAGCCAATGACACTGGATTTTCTGGCATATACTCTAAAATACTTTTTCCGGCTTTATCTGATTCACCCACTTTAATTGAATTAGGTATTTTAGTATCAAAAATATGAATATCCCGTAAGCGCTTAATAAAACAGTACTTTGATAAAATATTTAAAATAATATAAAATAAAGCTATCCAAACATTACGGCATGGATAGCTCACTATTTATTTCATCTGCATTCTGAAGGAAGTGCTTCCGACCATGGCAGGAATTGTTCTAATATTGTGGGGTCTTCTTTATATTTTGTGTTTGGCAGGGTCTTAAACAAATATTCCAGATATTCATAGACCTTAATACCATTTGCTTTGGCTGTCTCTATTATACTATATATTACAGCACTTGCATTTGCTCCCTTTGGTGTATCTGCAAAAAGGAAGTTTTTCCTTCCAACCACAAATGGACGTATGCTGTTCTCTATTAATGAAGCAGAGGGTGAAAATAATAAAACAAAAGCACTTATTGCTAATAGAAAGTTTTTTGGTTCTACTCATTTATTGGATTGTATAGGAGAAAAATCAGGCATTCAAAATGATTTAAAAGAAGCATTTGGAGAAGAAGTTAGCAAAAAAATTATCTCATTAGCTTATTTTCTGGTATTAGAAGGGGAAAGTTCAATGTATCGTTTTCCTAAGTTCGCAAAAACTCATAAGCATCCAAATGGTGAAGTGATTTCCTCTCAAAAAATAAGTGATATTTTTTCAGGCATATCAGAAAATGAGAAGTCACTTTTTTTCAAAAAAAGAACCAAAAGATGCTTGAAAAATGAGTATTTAGCGTATGACACAACAAGTATTTCTTCTTATTCCGAAACAATTGAACAAATTAAATATGGTCTCAATAAGGATTTAGAAAGTTTGCCGCAAATTAATTTAGCAATGGTTTTTGGTGAAGAATCCATGTTGCCAGTGTATTATAGGAAAATATCTGGCAATATAAGTGATGTTTCGACCGTTAAAAAGCTATTGATTGATATGGATTTTCTAGGTCTTAAAAAAGTTAACTTCGTCTTAGATAGAGGATTTTATAGTGCGGATAATATTAACACGTTGTACAGAATGCACCACAAATTTATAACTGGTGGACGTACAAATGCTGCATTGATTAAGGATTCTATTGATGAAATGCGAGAAAAAATAAAAGATTTCTTAAATTACAATATAGAACATGATATTTATTGCCTTACCAAAGAGAGCAGATGGAGGTATGAATACCAAAATAAGAAAGGCCAAAAAACAAGTGATAATAGATTACTTTTCATTCATGGATATTATGATGGAACAAGAGCGGAACAAGAAAAGAAGGATTTTATTAAAAAACTTAAGTTAGCTGAAGAAGCCTTTTTAAATGGCAATTGTTCAGATACTCAAAAAAAGCTTATTGAAAAATACTATATTATTAAAGAAGGTAAAGATAGAGTTACTTTTACTCATAACCAAGAGGATATAAATGCTCATATGCAGAAATTTGGTTACTTTGCACTCTTATCCAATCATATTACTGATGCCAACACAGCCATTTCAATCTACAGAAATAAAGATGTGGTTGAGAAAACATTTTGTAATCTTAAAAATCGACTTGATATGAAAAGGACAAAAGTAAGTTCTGAAGAATCACTTGAAGGTAAGCTTTTTGTTCAGTTCATTGCTTTGATATATATTTCTTATATACATCAAGTTATGATAAAAAACAAACTATACAAGAATTATTCTATGGCATCTTTGCTTGATGAAATAGATGTTATTGAAATATTTGAATATTCTGGTAAAAAGACACATGTTTCTGAAATTACAAAAAAACAGCGAGATATTTTACATTACTTTGATATTGAGCTTTAAACCACGCTATAATTTTAGGGAATCTGGGTTTAAATGTTACTGTAAAATTGGCAGTTAAATTACAAGCTTTAACTCCTTGATAATATGGATTAAACGATGTTATCCACCATTGTGGGCTTGATGAATTATATAAAGCTATTGTTTTACCTTTACTGTTTTTCAATTTCATTTGCATTTTCATTGCAAGACTGGTATCTACAAGCCAATGAGAAGTTTTTACTCCATTAAATACCCATCTTTTATATATTCCCAATTCTGCTCCAGCTCCTAAGT
>JAVBPB010000130.1:0-7618 GCA_031549965.1 Mobilisporobacter sp.
TTTACTCCAATATGGCACCATTACATCTAATACATAATCAATTCCACCGTCTATTATTAAGTTGCTCATATCTTCTTTAGTTTGAAAAACTGGGTATTCTTCTTTTCCATTTTTTATTTTTTTATTTAATTCTAACCCCCCACCCTCGAACATAAATGCTATTACTTCTTTTACAGTATAATAAGTACTTTTTACATTTGGATCTTTACTTAATAAAACCATCTAAATAAATTAGGTTATTAAGAAGTAATAATTGGCTATAATCTAATTTTGCCATTTTAATTTTCCTCCAAAATTTTTATTTCTAAATTTTTTGTTTCATTTTCAGATACAAAAGCATAATATCTGGGATTTTTTTTATTTTTTTCAAATATAAAGTATTCCTTTTGCCCTTCATCGTCAAATTTTATTTTATTAATATTTTCTTTAAAAAAATCATACTTATCATTTTTAACAACATAAATTAATATTTGACAACATAAATTATGTTCTTTCATAATTTGAGCAAAATTCTCAACAATACTTTTTGTTTCAATACCTTTCAGTGCAGATTCTTTTATATAAATAGTAATAATTGGTGAAAAAATCAAAATGTTATTTTTTTGATATATTTCATTTACTTCTGTATCTTTATTATATCTATCTTAACAGGGATTATTTGATTTTGTATCTACAGATAAGTAAAATTCATCTATAATTGTTAATGCTAAATTATTTACATATTCAAAATATTTATCATGTATTAAAATTCCAAAAAAAGCATCATGCATTTCATATTTTTTTAACTTTTTTAAGTAATATCCTGTTACTACAAACAAATCATTTTCTTTACTTCCATTTTTAGGATATACCCAAAATTCATCATGTAACTTTAAAATTTCACTTGGAGCATATGAAACTCCTTCAAATTCTTCTTCATATTTATCTTCTAGGTATTTTAACACTATTTCTTTTTTTTCATCCATTGTATAGTGATGAACCTTAGAGCATCCATTTAGCAGTATTATTGCTAATACCAAAATACATGTTAATAATTTTTTTAAACTGATATTGATACTTGCATTAGTAATCCAATTTAAATATTTTAAATTATTAAGTAATAATAGTTGATTTACATTTAATTCTGCCATTAATTTTCCTCCCATATATCAAATTTCAAATTTTATGTTTCATTGTCTTCGTAAATTACTAATTTGTAATATGGTGCACTTTTATCATTTTCGTATAAAAAATTATCATGATAATTTTTTACTTTCAATTTTAATTTTATTATTTTTAAGAAAATCATACTTATCATTATATATTATGCCAAGTGATATGGAACAAACTAAATTATTCTCTTTCATAATTTTCGTAATTTCAAGTAAAACTTCATCTGCATTTCTATTTGAATCGAAGACTGTTTTGCATAAATGTAAACAAATCTTTATTATATCTGTCCTTACAGGGATTATATGATTTTGTATCTACTGATATATAAAATTCATCAATAACTGTTTTCACCAAATCATTTACATATTCAAGATATTTATCATGAATTAATATTCCAAAATATGCATCATGCATTTCATATTTTTTTAACTTTCCTCTCCATATTTTTCTTCCAAATATTTCAATACCATTTCTTTTTTTCATCCATAGTATAGTATGTTGTTTTTGAGCATCCACTTAGACCTAAGATATACTAATACAAATGCAAATTATGTTGGTTTGATTTTCAATACTTTTCCTCCTTCTTAATTATTTATTACCTTATATAACATTGAATTAATTTGTTTAATTAAATCATAACAAAATCTCCTTTATCTTACTAATACCTATAAAGACATAAAATTGTTCTAATATTATGCCATTCTGATGCGTTGCTTGTTCCACGGAATACTACTGTTGCGTCGCAATATTTATCTACAAAGCAGGCTACACGCATTCCACTTCGTTGAATGTCTGAATTATCTACTCCATTGGTGATCTTAGGACTCATAAGAATATCATCATTTTGAATATTTGTCAGAATTTGAATCCACCCTTCTTTAGTTTGAATAACAGGGTATTCTTCTTTTTCATTTATACTTTTTTCGAAACCATTCTTCTTTAGCATAAAATTAATTACTTGCTCGACTGTATTAAATTCTTCTTCAACATTCTCTATTCCAATAATCCATTTAAATATATTAAATTATTAAGCAGTAATAATTGATTGTTTTTTATTCTTCCTCCCAAATATCAATTTCTAAATTATTATTATTTTCGTATACTAATGATTTATAGTAAGGTGATTTTCTATCCTTTTCATATACATAATATTCTTTTCTATTATCATCATTAATTTTTATTTTACTAATATTATTAACAAAATAGTCATATTTATAATCGAATACTACCACCAAAGTAATTATAGATTCTAAATTATTATCTTTCATAGTTTCCGTAATTTCTTTAACAATATTATCTATATTTTTATCTTTAACAGAAGATTGTTTAATATAAATATGAACATATGGATAAATACCTCTTAATTCATTTTTTAAATATAAATCTTTTATTTCTGTTTCTTTTGTATATCTATCAGTATAAGGGTTATCAGATTTTGTATCAACTGTTATATAAAATTCATCAATTACTGCATGAACTAGAGCATTAACATATTTAAGATATTCATCATGTATTAATATTCCAAAATACGCATCATGCATTACATATTTTTTTAATTCTTTTGAATAAGAACCTGTAACAATAAACACATCATTTTTTTTATTTCCATTTTGGGGATATACCCAAAATTCATCATGTTGTTTTAATACTTCACTTGGTGCATATGAAACCCCATCAAATTTTTCTCCATATTTTTTCTCCAAATATTCTAATACCATTTGCTTTTTTTCATCAATTGAATAGGATGGTTCTTTTGAACATCCATTTAATCCACAAATCATTACTAATATAAGAGCAAAATATATTAATCTAATTTTCAATTATTATCCTCCTTTTTAATTGTACTACAATTAATATATTCCTAAATTAAACATAATTTTGTAAATATATTTTTAAAAATAATTTATAGTTAATTATATGCTTGTAATAATATAGGATTGTTTCCCTCAGTTCCCACATAATTTTTTCCATTAAATTATTCCAACACCACAAGTTCTCTGGCATCAAAATTACCTCCCCTGCTGTTTGCACTAATTGTATCTGCGTTTGCCCATTTATATAATATTCCTTCTATATAAAAGGCGTTTGATTTTGGCTCAAAAACACAAGCGAGCAATTACTGTTTTAGGTGCTGTATTTACCCATTGAATAAATTTTCGTTTTTCTTTACTAATTTCTACAATAAAATTTTCTACTAAATTTTTTAATATGCCTGTCTCATCATTTACCATAGATGTGTGTAATGAATATATTTTGCCAAAGCTTCTTATATTGGGTAGTAATTTTATTTCTTCTGAAATATTAACATTACTCTTATCAACTGTATCAAGTAAATCTACCGATACCCATAATTCTCCTATTGAACCTACCGAACCATTTTTATACACAAATGTAGCAACATTTCCAATCCTTGCTTCTGTTCCTGTTTCAATTGGTTCATTTTTATAGTTTAGATTTATTCCGGCTATTCCAAAATCAGACAAATGTTTTAATTCGCCTTCACCTGTTATTCCATCGCCATTACTATCAACCCATAAAAGAAGTTGATTAAATATATCGTCATTTTCATCTATTATTCCATCACCATTTGAATCATATTGTGCAAGTGCCATACCCCATCTGCTTTACCAAATGGGTTTACTGTAATTACATTTTCTTTTGCATTTTTTAACATTACGTTTGGGTAAACGAAAACGTCAAATGCTAGTATTTCAGTGTTTCCTTCAAAGGCATAGGGTAGGCGGTTGCCTTCGGAGTCTGTAATACCGCTCATAAAAGCTTCTGTATTATTTGCACCAATAATATTATCAAGAGCTTCGAGAAAATCTCCGTTCCTCCATAGTTTTCCAGCCGCCGTATCTTATATATATCCATATTGAGTACTGTTTTTACTAATATTATCTACAATTAGCCACGCACGATATTTTCCAATATCTCCACTATATGGGATTATATTTTTGCCATTAGGTATTTTAAACATCTCAAGGCTATCCATCTTATCATATAAAGCCTTTACAAATTCAACAGAATCTCCTTTTGGAGCTTCAGTTTCTATACACTCAAGGAGTTGTTTTATTTTATCTTCCATATATCCACCCTGTCTTTCCTCCAAATTTTGGTTCTGTAATATTTTCAATTCTAAAACTGTTAAGTTTCCACTTTAATCCTCCTAAACCATATGACTCAAAAGCTTCCGTTATTAGTTTGATTAATTCTTCTTTTTTATATTTCCAATTCTCAGGAGCATATATTCTATCTAATATCCATATTACCTCTCCACCTGTCTCTTTTGTGCCTGATTTTTTTTTATAAGCTTCGATACAGCAAAGTTCATCATTCCAAATAAATGCAAATATTTCTGGAAGAACATCAATTCCAGGTATTCCTCTACCCCCCAATGAAACAAGTCTTATATCACGTTCTTTATCATGTACTTCTGTAAAAAAACTTGCCTCATAGCAATGTGAAAATGGATCTTGGGGTATATGCTTCTTTCTTAGTATTTCCTGTTCTTCTTCTGATAATCTACCTTTTACAAATGACATATTATTCTCCTCCTTGTATAATTCTATTTTTTATATCTAATCTTTCATTTATTCAATGTTCTTAATTCAAGTAGTCACCTTATCCTCCATATATTCACCCTGTATTTCTTTTAAATATTCATTCAGTAACAAATGGTATTTTTATTACTACTGGCCTACTGCTATCCAAGCCTATATGCATCTATATTTATAAAATAAATAAAACTGTTAAAACAAAAAAATTGCAACAACATAAGCAAATCATTAATAATGCTCATTATTATTGCAACCGAACTACCTTTAGATTTTATTTACAAAAAATCTTATCCTATATTTTTGTAAATAAGTACTCCAATTAGGCTTCTAGCTTTGCGTCCTTATTTTTCAATAAGTTTGCCCTTTAAACTATTTTATAGTTAAACATCAACAAGACATGTTATCATTACCATGTATTTAATAAATAATAAAATACACCTTTTTCTATAAAAATACCATATTTTTCAAATTTTGTAAATATAATTTTAATAATTTATATTTATAACTCAAACTTCGCACATAAATTTTATCTATGCACCTTGAAAATTCAATACCCGCAGTGATTCAGTTATCAATGTTCTGTCTTTACGCTGATTGAAATTGCGATTTTAATAGTGCTGGAAGTGCATCCATAAATGCATCCACCATTTCATCGATTTTTTCGTCTGATAGCTCAGTGTTATTGGTAAGCGTTGTTCTGAACATTTGAAGCATCATTTGAAAAGCCTGCATCCATGTGATATCAGACATTTCATCAGAAAAATATAAAAAGAGTTCGCCGAGTGAACGGTTGTCATTCGATTCACGGTTCTCCAGCGATAGCATCATATATCTGGTAAAAACAACTGCAGTATGTGCAGTCATTGCATCATAGGACAGGGAGTTACACTCTTTGCTCAGATTGAGATAACTTTTGCAGACTTTGAAGAAAATTTCGATATCCCACCTTTTTCCATAGACACGGATGATTTCCTCTTCATCCAGATTCACATCTGTAGAAATAAGGCAGAGATATTCCTTTTGCTTATTGCGGTTACGGACATAAACCACTTTTGCTGGAATAATTTTGCCGTCTTTTACAACATCAACTATAACAGAGAGCAGATATTTTGATCTGCCACGTCTTTTTTTATTTTTGTTGTAGATGGATATCAGCGAAATGTCTTCGCCATTGTAACGAAAAAACATCTTCGGTGTTTTCTTCACCATACCAATTACATCATAACCAATTGACTTTACAGCATGCAATGTACTTGGAGAGGAAAACCAGCTGTCAAAAACAACATATTTTGCGGGTATTGCTGTTTTTTTAGCGAATTGCAGCAGTTCCAGCATAGCATGAGTTCCTTTTTCCATGGACAGTTTTCTGCGTTTGTAACCAACTGTTCTTTTATCGACATCAACTGCTTCATTGATCCGATTCTTCTTGTTTTCTGAGGAAAGAAGAACACTGTTAACCGGAAGAAATGTGCTTCCGTCTGACCATCCTAATGTGAGCATTCTAAAACCTAAACAGTATTTATGTTTTGCATGGTCAAAGACTTTTGCAAGAAGTTCCACCTTTTTTGAGCGGTTGCGTTCAAACATGGAATCGTCTATGATAAGAACATTGGTACGTTCCTCCGAATCCAAAGGAAGAATCGCATCATGAATAATTCTTGATGCAAGAATCGTTGTAAAACGGATCCAGTTAATCTGAATCATTTTCATAAAACGATATACGGTATCTTTTGCAAAATCAGGAGTATTTCTGCCTGTGATTAGATTCATATACATGCTTCTGTTAGAAAAAATCAACAGAAATAGATACTGAAAAATTTCAATTACCGGAGTTCCCTTTTCCTTATAGGCATTCGATTCCTTTAAGGCGGATGAAATATGAAATCTTGTAAAAAATCTTTTAATAGATTTAGAAATATGTTTATCATTTTGGGTTGCTTGTGTTATACTTGTATTCATAGCATGAGCCTCCGGTTGTGTAATTTTGTGTGGTAACTTAATTATATCAAATCCATTGGTTTCATGCTATATTTTTGCCAGTTTTTATTGAATTTTCAAGGTGCATAGACAACTATTCAAGTGCGAAGTTTGAGTTTATAATTAATATTATCATATCTTATATACTTATATTCTTAAAATTCATTTTCTATCAAGGCTTATATTAAGTCAATATAGATGGGAAAACTGTTATAATTGTAGATATTCTACATCTGCCATAAATATCAAAATCTAGTCAAATTCTGATACAATTTCTTTGCAATATTGTTCTGACAGATATTTATATGTTGCAGTATATGATTCTTTACTCCAATATGGCACCATTACATCTAATACATAATCAATTCTACCGTCTATTATTAAGTTGCTCATATTTTCAGGTAATGTACCCTTAATTACAGGAAGAACTACTTTTAATACAATTTCCCATAATGCTTCTTTTAACTGTTGTGGAGATTCTGCGGCTTCACTTCCTTCAAATGAGGATATAATTCCATCTATAATGAAACTTCTGGATGGTTCTTCTACAACTGTACATGCGTATAGAGATAATGAACTTACGAACTTTGTTATTAGTGAGGATCCGATTTCTTCGTGTAAACTCTTTCCATCTGATTCAAGCATTGTATTTGGACAATGGTTGTGGAGAAATTCTGTTATTTTATGAGTATATTCTGATTTTATGTATATTCTTTGTCCGCTTGGTAATGGCAGAGGTAACATTAGACAGTTAACAAATCATATTCATCTGAGATGTATGTTACTTTATATGCATTTTCAATGATTTCATCCTGATATTTTGCCATAAATTCTTTTGAAAAACCTTGACCGTCGAAAGATATACAGCGGACTATTTTATCTGAAAGAATAGCTACGTATTGAGCTTTATTTCCTCCCTTGGAATGACC
>JAVBPB010000078.1:0-31445 GCA_031549965.1 Mobilisporobacter sp.
AGCATGTTTTTTACAAGCCTTTGCAAGCAAAGTCTTGACAAAACATAAACGCTTCGTCGGCCGGTCTGCACAATTGGATATATATACACTCATATTCATTTGAAAAATTAATTTACCGTGTTGAAAGGACTTTTTCAGTGACCTCTTCTATAGTTGAGGTGATTTTATGCAAATTAGCAGCAGATTTTCAGTGGCAGTTCATACACTGCTAATACGCTGTAACTAGCCTTTTAACTATTACTACTATAGTCAGCCATGTATATTAGCTTGCGATCTATTGGGAGCGATACCGTCTTAGTGTCTCTTGCTTTTTTTCGGATACAAATCTCAATAGATTATTTGTTTTATTAAATACAAACAAAAATGTACTAATTGATGCATATTTCTTGACAAATGGTATATAATAAAGTATCATTGTATTACAAAGAGGTGATGCAATGAATCCACACTATAACCAGAACTACACAAGAGAGCAGATAGATGCTATTCTTTATAAAATAAAAGATTGTGTGGTAAATAACAAATATACGATTGCACTAAACGAAAACAGACAGGAAAACGTAGACTTTATCAATGAATATAATATTCGAAGTGACAAGCAGAAATCAATATTATTACAACTTAGAACAGAAGATTTTTGCCATACATTGCAAAATACGAAAATTGGTTTTGAATATGAAGTTCTTTATGTTTTTGTGCCACAGGTTCAATTATTTAATTATTATGGAGAAGAAGGAACAGTAGATGTTTACACTAAATTTAACGTGATAGATATGTCAAACGGAAGTCGTACAGTTGTAATATCTTTTCATAAACTAAACAAGCCGATTGGTTACCTATTTAAGTAGGTCAGGAATTGAAAGGAGGTATAGTTATGGGAGAAAGAAAAGTATTTTGCGAAGAATGTAGAAATGATGTTGCTTTTACTATTAATGAAAAGAAAATGGAGGGCACTATTAAAGGTGAAAAGTATTCTTATGTTGGAAAAGAAGCACAGTGTGTAGACTGTGGCTCTGAAATTTATGTTGCTAAAGTGAATGACTTTAATTTGAAGGCACTATATGATGCATATCGAGAAAAGAATAATATCGTATCGCTTGAGATAATTTTAGCAATACCAGAAAAATATGCAATTGGAAAACGACCACTTTCCCTTTTACTTGGCTGGGGGGAACAAACATTTTCCCGTTATTGCGATGGAGATATGCCAACAAAGCAGTATTCCGAAATTCTACAAGAACTTTATAATGATCCAACTTATTATGCAGAAATATTGGAAAATAATAAAGGAAATCTGAAAACTACTGCATCTTATGAGAAGAGCAAAAGAACAGTAAATGAACTTCTCGAAAGGACTCAAAACATAAAGACAAAGATAGATTTGGCTATTGAATATTTGCTGAGCCAATGTGAAGATATTACACCATTGGCATTGCAGAAAGCATTGTATTATATACAGGGATTTTATTATGCTTTCTACAAAACATTTCTCTTTACTGAGGAATGTGAAGCCTGGGTGCATGGTCCCGTCTATCGAGATATATACTTTAGGTATCGTGATTATCGATTTGATTCAATTGAAGGGAATGATGAATTTGATGATTCGGTATTCTCTTCGTCCGAGAAAGTAATTTTGGATAGCGTGATTAAAAACGTATGTTGCTATAGTGGAAAGGTGCTTGAAAAGTTTACTCACTCAGAGGCACCATGGCTAGAGACCAGAGGAGAGCTGCCCGAGACAGTCGCAACTGACAGAACCATTCTGAAGAAACAAATTGGAGATTACTTTAGTGCAGTCAAAGAGAAGTATAATATGATTAACCCAAATGATATTAAAGGTTATACGCAAACTATGTTTGAACAGATATGATATGTTTTGACAACCATTTTTCATTAATAGATAAATAAATTGTTGATTTATTGGCTTTCCTGCTCTTTTGTAGAGGAAAGCCAAAGTCTATAAATGCTTAAATAAGAATGGTATTGACATTTATACTTCACTATCCAGTGAAGAAACTGATATTGGAAATCCAATATTTACATATAAAGTTCCATTTTTATCAATACATATTGTACCACTTCCTGAGTTCTTTCTTATGCTTTGTGCATATGGAAAATACTATAAAGTACAACCTAAAGTGCAAGAGTTTGTATAATCACTTACTGTTACTGAATATCTTTTATTAATTTTTTTAATTGTCTTTAATAATGTTTTTTAAAAGACTAACATTATAATCTATTGCTTTTTTAATTTTCTTATTATAAATCCAATTATTTTAATACTTAACCAAACTATAATTTGTATTAAAAGGTATAATATTATACAAATTGTAATTTGAAACCATGCTATGCTTCTATCATAACAATGATTTTCACTAATATAAGGAGGTAATGAAAAAATCGGCATACCTATGTTATATAATCCAGGAGTATGATATAACATCGCCAATAAAAAGCAAACGCCATCACTTAATAAGAAATAGCGAAATTTACCTTTTAACACTAGTATATGTATTATAGAAACTACAACTGTCAAAACCATTGAGGCATCATCCCTTATATCATATGTTATATCCGAGGTATTATTAAAGATAAATGGTACAACTAAAAAATTAACCGCATAGAGAGCCAAAGTAAAATATAATATTCTTGCAAATTTTTTCATCTTATTCTCCTCTACAATATTTTACTAAATTATTTACCAAATCTCACAAATATAAAATCTTTTAGCTATTAAATTAATATCTTTTCATTCATTATTTTGTATCTATGCTTGTAATTTTTATAACAAGATTATTAATTATTTGCAAATTTATTATGTGCTATAAGATAGTAGGTTATTTGCAGATGAGGATCTGTCAAACCACCTATTCCTACTCCTTTTACTTTCACAAAACCACTTGTAGCAATAAATGATGCCTTTGCACTAGCATATTTTCCCTTTACATCATGACCAAGCGTAGGACCTACCTTTGTAGCCATATTTGCAAGTGTCTGCATTAAATAAGCAGGACAATAGTTTACTTCAACATGATATGATAGGCCACTACCTACAACACTTAATTTGCAGTATGGTAAAAGTTTTTCATCTTTCAGGATTTGCGTAAGCTTAACTTTCTCATCCTCAGCACCTTGTTTTGTTATGTGTCCAACATTGTTTTCCCATACCTTTCCATCGCTAGAATTATCAAGTTTATATAATTCTTTACGATTTTCAGCTAATTTAGAAAAAGTTTTAATAGTACGCTGTGTACCACCATCATTATCATAATCATAACCCACTAACCATTCCCATGTTCCTTCTTTAGCCATGCCAAATTTGTTTTCATATTTCTTTTCAACACTTACAGATTTAGGTTTACCATATTTGGTAAAATGCCAATCCTCTAAAGGCATAAAAGGTATTAAATCATCTTCATTAATAATATTATATATAGTTTTATATTTTGATGCATTTGGATTTGTAGTCACATTTGCACCTGCAAAAGTATAAGTAAATGATGTGAAATCATTACGATCATCAAAATATTTGCCTAACAAATTGGCTATAGCTCCACCACGAGAATGACCTGTAATAATAATAGTTTTATTTGCACTATTATCAATTTTATGCCTTTTTAAATATTCATCAACCTTATTAATAATTCTATTTGAGGCAACATCAAAACCTTTATGATGATACTCTCTATCTAACCAATCTGGATGATATTCTCCCGTTGCATTATAATATTCATCTGTATTCGCACCAACATCAAAATTGCTTGACCATTCAGCACTTGTTCCATTTGTTCCCCTCACTGAAAGAACGATTATTTCCTTTTTGACGCCACCATATTCTACTAAACGGTGCCCAATTACAATTTCACTTATATCATCTTTGTCAACCGAATAGTCATCTGCATTAAGATTGATGTCCTCTACATCAGACAACCCAAATAAACTTCCTAAAGCTGTAGAATCTTCATCTGAACCTCCAGTAGTTCCATTTGTCACTTCAACATATACATTTTTATAAATATCAGCCATAAAAAGTGATGTTAGAACAGCCAACTTATCATTGTATATTTCATTGTTTTTAAAGAATTCACGATAATCCACTGTAAACTCAATATTACTTTTTAATTTATTTTCATTTCTTTCATAATGAAGAACACCTTTAAAATTGTTGCTTCTTTTAGAAGTATCTTTATTATCATTAATTCCATCAAAATCAGTATCAGATAATACTGGATTAGAAAAATAAGAGCAAACTGTAATTGTAGATTTTCCTATGTATTGATTTTTTGGAATTGATAGATTATTTAACAAAATTTCTATGAATTTGCTCATATCTTTTATAGTTAATTTATTTAACTCGTCACCATCACGTACACCATCTTCATCTGTGTCAATATTCTCTGATAAAGGAGCATTAAGCTTTACCGCCTGATAATCATCAAGCAAAATCCACTCACCATCATTTGTGACCTGAGCTACTTTATCAGCTAATTTAAGAAGGTTGACACTAAAATCACCATAAATATATCCCCACATTCCACCGGTTAGCGTATTAAGTTTGGAATAATTAAATGTATCTTGGCTTATTACAGAAACAACTACATTATCGTTAACAAAAAGGTCTGTCATATGAGTTAAATCTCTAACTCCATAATTGTTATTATTTTTATGCGAAGCATCTGTTACAAGTACGACAAAACGATTAGCATTATTCCTAAAATCAAGACGCCTTGCCATTTCAAGCCCATCAATTGGAGTCTCTTCATAATCCCCACCATTATCTGGTTGTAAAGAATTTATCTCCGCTTTAAATTTATTTATGTCTGTGAACCAGTTTGAAGTACCTGATTTATGTAATATAGTACTATTTATACCATCATAAGTAATGTCCTGAAATTCAATTAATGCAAAATTTGCATCAATATTATATTCATTTATTAACGCATCAGCAAATTTGCTTATATTATTACGAACGTTATTAATTGCTCCTCCCATAGACCCAGTCTTATCAATTACAAAAACTATATCTGCTTTACCCATTGCTTTGCTCTGAGTTGTGGCTAATGTCATTGGTGTCATTGATAAAATATTTGATTTCTGAGTTTTTAGCATTATATCATCTATGTTCTCAGTAGAAATAGTCTCAACATTTGGGATACTATCTATAATATTACCATAATTATCATAAATGTCTATATACTCAGAAATTGAAGAATTAATTTCATTATTAAATGATTCCAATTCAGATGTATCACTATATGCGAAACTCTTTAAGGTAAAGTCGCTTTTCACAGGTGTAGAAATATTTCCTAATACATCAATTCCTACACTTTTCAAGAATTCATCCAAATCTAGTACAAAATAAGTTCCTGAGCCTTCTATTTCAGCAGATATACTATTGTTATCTGTGCTTATTACAGTTTCAAAAGGTAATATATCTTCATTATATTTAGCAACGACCAAATTTCTCATATCTTTGCTATATTCTGTAGAAGATAATTGGAAAGTGAGGGTTAAAGGGCTTTTATAAGTTGTTTCAATCTCTATTACATCACTTACTAAAGCACGATTATCATCAAAAATATCAAGTGAAGAAGAATCAATACGTAAATGATTTGAAATTACGTCAGTCACTTTTCCAGATACTGATGGTGTCAACCAATTATCACTCAATAACAATTCTTCGCTTATACAATCATTAGGAAGTGTTTGTAAAAACGTTCTCATTGAATCATGTGTAATTTTGTCAGACATTTCTTTGGTTGGATCAAGTCCTAATTTAATCTCATCACCATCATAAATAGAGTCTTTATCTGTATCTACATTTAAAGGATCTGTACCATAAACAAAAATCTCATCCCAATCTGATAAGCCATCATCATCTGTATCTGCACTTAATGGATTAGTATTGCGTTTATATTCATCATAATTTGTTAATCCGTCATTATCTGAATCATACTCTGCGTCACTCTTACCTGTACTGTAAGTATCAAACATGGTAGGGTCTGTGTCTAATTTATACACCTCATATTCATCTGGTAGTCCGTCACTATCACTATCTGAATTATAAGGATCTGTACCTAACAGCTTTTCATAAACATCCACAAGTCCGTCATTATCACTGTCAATCTCTAAATCAATGTCTTCTGGTTCAATTGGTGTTTTAACCTCTGGTTGCAATATTACCTCAGAAAGTGCAACATTGGAAATATTAGCATCTTTGCCTTTTACTCCTCCAAAACCAAGAGATATACTTGAATTTGGTTTGATTACCTTATTATAAGTACCCTTTAAAGTGTATCTTCCCATATCACTGTTTGTTATTGTTGCTGCCCAACTGTTGGATATTTTAAAATTACTATCAAAAGTCAGCTCCCAATTTTCTATTGGTTGTTCACTTGTGTTTTTGATAATTATTTCACCGTTGAATCCAGATCCCCAATCTGATGTTATTTTTAAATCAACCGTGTAACCGCTGTCCTTTTCAACTCTTGCTTGACAGGTAGTTATTGAATCTGGAATATTTCCTGCATTTGCCAAAGTATACCCAAAGTTAACACTTTTATTTGGCATAATATCAGAGTTATATTCCATATTTTTAATATACTTATGATCATTAAGTTCAACAACTTTTGCATTCCAAATATTTTCTACATCGCCATTTAAATTATAACTAAGTGCCCAATTTTCAATTGGTTTAGTTCCTGTATTAGTAATTGTAACACTTATATTTTGTGTTGAACCCCAACTACTTACGATATTATAATCAATTTTATAATTATCATATTTATATGTTTCTTTTGTTTTATCTATAGCTAAAACTACACTTGATTGTACCATTAAAATATTAATTACCATCATAATACTTAGCACTACCGATATAAGCTTTTTCATATTAACATTTTTGAATTTGTACATGCCTTTCACTTTTCCTTTCGTTTTATAATTTTTTTTAACAGCAAATGCATTAACTTACATTTTGTAGAATTTTATGAATTTTGTTAATTATTCTTTAATTTTTTTAATTCTTCTGGTTCTTTGGGTTGATGTGAAAGCCATATACAAGCACTATTAGCCCCTACTTTTGCTACATTTAAAGCTAATGAGACGATCCCATTACCTACCGTCTTATGCATTCCTTGCTTCTTCATATTCATTTTTTTACTCTCCTTTCATTTTTTCAAATACCAGTAATAAGGATACGCAGCTTAAAGCTATTACTTGATATTTACTTATTTGTGCCTTACCAAATAGTTGCAAAATAAAAATTATCATACAGTCTAAACCTAATAACAATCTTGCCCTCTTTTTATAAACTATTACTTCTTCTTTTGATAATATTTTATTTTCATTCATAATAGGGGCAAACCTCATAATTATGAAAATACTATATACCATCATTGCAACAGAAATTAACCGCATATTCCAATCAAAGAAACCAACAAAATCAAGTGTATTAATTGTTAATATCATAAATGTAAATACTAAAGTGCATAATCCATAATTTTTTGCATGATAACCTCCCGTATATTGACGCATAGGACAGTAAAATAATAAAAATATTATTACTTCAATAAAATTATGAAAGAGAATTGAAATAACTAAAGCAATTATGATATTTACTGTAGAACTTATTAATACTTCTAAACCATAAACTATAACTGATTTTTCTAATTGTTTTTCTTTAATGGAATCTAAAAAGAAAGATGCTGTAGAATCAGCTAACTTGTGAAACATCAACGTTTCCCCCTTTCTCTGACTCATTCTAGCATTTTTTATTTTAATTGAAAACCCCATTTGCACAACTGGTATCTATTTGAGCGCAACTGGTATATAAATAAAAAAATTGGCACACTTATGATAATTTTTTGTTTTCACAAATGACTATCTATCATCGTATTCCAATCATTCTGGTTTATCTATAAATGATTAAGGTGCCAAAATTTAGATTTTGACACCCTAATCATGAATTCATTATTTAATTTTATCAGGAATCCAGACAAGCAATACAAACTTTCCCTTTTCAATGTCTATATTTACTTCTCCGTCATATTGATCTACTGTGCTTTCAATACTAAAAACTCCAATCCCATGTTCTTTCTTATCTTTTTTGCTAGTAATTAATCTGCCATTTCTATACTCTGGCTCAATTTCAATAGTATTTTCAAAGCAGATAAAAGTACCCTGTTCATTCTTAAAAGCTCTTACTTTAATTCTTTTATTTACTGTTATATTTCTTTCACATGCTTCAATTCCATTATCCAGAGCATTTGAAAATATTGTACATATGTCTTGCGATTCTATGCTATTTAGGCATCCTCTTTCTATAACTACTTCCATTGATATATTTAAATTATCTGCTAATTCTTTTTTGTGATTTAAAATAATATCAGCAATTGGATTTCCCGTATCATAATAACCTTCTGCTTTTTTTACTCTATTAAAAAGCTTATCCAAGTATAATTTAGATTCTTCATCCATTCCATCAATGTATCTGAGGGTATTAAAATGTTTTTTTATATCATGATACATTTTTTTTATTTCCTGATTACTTCTATCTAAACTGCTATAGTAATCATATTGTTGCTTCATATAATTATCCATTTTAAACCATTCTTTTTCTTTTTGCTTCTTTACAAAATAATCATCAAGTGCAAAATATGATATAATAAAGGATATCAAAACAAAAAATGACATCAAAATAATTAAATAAGAATTCATTTTGTACATACTTTTTAATGACATTTCAACAATCGCAAAAAGGCATAACAAACTGCTACCTGTTTGTATTAGTATTATCATGATTTCTTTAAATGAATAGCTATATTTGGATATCTTTGAATTTCTTGCAAATAATATTAGTCCAATAAAATTAACTGGTTTTGTTATAAACATTAATTGCAATCGAATATCATTCCTTTCCAGAACTAATTCTACATCTGCAAAGTTATTAAGGAGCATCAAAATACTTACTACTAATACTTCACTTATAACACTTATTAATGCCCAAACAACCTGCACTTTTATTATTTCTTTAATACTTGCGTTGCTAATTAACTTAATTATAATACCACCCATAAAAATTAAGCATACTAATTTTATTGTTGGATCAACTTTAAAAAAATCTGATATTAAAATTGTTGCTGGAAAATGTAGTACGTATAAAATCTTTTTCCATACATCTATTACTTTAAATTTTACCATTTTACTTATGTATACGGCAAAAATAGCAGTTTCCAGTATAATGATAAAAATTTCAAAAAAATCCCATATTAAGCTTTTCATAACAAAAATCCTCTCAAATAAAAACTTTGCTTTAAAACAACTTTAACATTTTATTTAAATTATGTAAACACTAAAACGCAACTGGTATTAAATCAAGCACAACTGGTATTAATTTTTTCTTAACCTATCTTTTTACTCCAGAATTGCATATTATGCTTCTTAAAATCTCCATATCTATATCTGCTTATTGGAATATCCTTACCATTTGTCATTTGTACACTCTTATCATCAAAACTTTTTATATATTGCAAATTTACTATATAGCTTTTATGAATTTTATAAAACTGTAAAGAATTTAGTTTAATTTCAACTTCATTCATCGTGCCTTTGCATTCTATATCTGTGTCCTCTAAGTGATAAATTATAGAATGCCCAAAAGATTCAATGTAGAATATATCACCTTTTTTTATTAATTGATTCGTATTTTGTGATGTAATTATTAATCCCAAATTTTTTTCATCTATTTCATTAAAGGAACTTAAAATTTCACTTTTAAAATCATCGTATTTTAAAGGTTTTAACAAATATCTATATGCGTTAACCCTATATCCATCTACGGCATATTGTAAAAAATTTGTAATAAATATGATAATTACATTTGTATCCTTTTCTCTTATGCATTTAGCTGTTTCAATGCCATTCATATTTTTCATTTCTACATCTAAAATTATTAAATTGTATTGTGCTTCATAATTTTTTAGCAAACCCTCGCCATCAGGAAATGTGGAAACTTGAGCTTTTACATTTGTTTCTCCAATTATCTTTTCCAAATTCTCTTTTGTACTTTTAAGTGTTAATTCTTCATCATCACAAATTGCAATATAAAACATTAACCCCACCCCTTCTTTGTAGATTAATTGTTAATACTATGTAAAATATGATACAAATACATTTGACTAATGTTTTAAAAAATGATGTCCTACTTTGAAACAGACTATATTTATGTTCCAATATTTAGTTATATTATATCTTATTTATTTACATATTTCTACACATTTTTTTTATTACCAATCTATATTAACCTCAAATCCGGAGGAGATGCTAAATAATTGCCAAAAAAAACACCTGAAAATCCTTATAAACAAAGACCTTTCAAGTGTTTCTTATAACTATAACTTTTATATATTTTTTATATTTTATCCTAATCTTTTTTCGATATAATCAAAGACTTTTTCAGTCCCCTCCAATACTATAGATTAATTTTAACTAAATAACATTATATCCATTATTTTGAAGATGACTGTTTATTTCCGCCAAAGATGTTCTTTCATCATACTCTATATCAACATAATTTTGACCCTCATGAAAGCTTACATCCTGTACCCCAATTATTCCTTCCAGTTGATTTTCAACTTTATCCTGTGTTTCCATATATTCCAGTCCTAAAATGTTTAATCTTATACTTGTTATACTATTCATATTCTATTTCCTTTCTTCTTAACAGTTTATAGATATGAATAGTATATGGCATGGACAATATTTTATACAAACTAAGCAGGTCTTTTGTTTTTATATCATATATTTAAATCCTAACCCAAAACCTTCAAAAAAATCTCATTTAATTCTTTCCAATCTCTCTTTCTATCATCATCTGTATTATCCACAAACGATTTAAGCCTAATGATTTCATCTCCAATAAAATCCTGAATAACTGGAATTTGCATATTTTTTTCTTTTTCATCACTCTTCTTCTTAATTTCAAGCAGTTCATAAATTCCGTTTCGTAAATTATCGGGCATGTCCATTTTCATAAGTTCCTCAAACAGTACCGGAGGCGGACTTTTATATTCTTGTATATACTTACCTGCAAGAAGCGGTCTTAACGCATAAAAATATTTTTTGTATTTTACTAATTCTTTCTGCAAATGCTCACAATATGTATTGTTGGCAGTACCATAATAATGATATGCTGCGGATTTAACTGAAAAATAGCTTTTTGCTGATTCATATATTTGTTTCCATTCCTCAGTAGTTTTATATACAATAGGAGAGTTGCTCCATTCAAATAAAGTCGCATTGCCTTTGTAAAAATGTAACAATGCCTTTTTCAAATCCCATCCGTTAATGTCAAGTACTTCATCCAACTGCCATTCCAAAACATCTCTAGGTTCATTTATCATAAGATAATCTTCTTTTTGTCTGACATAAATAAATCTAACATCATAATCACTATCTGGTGATGCAAATCCCCATGCACGGCTTCCTGATTCTACTGCATGGAGTATTTTTACATTTTCCTTTTCTTCAACTTCTATAAGTTTTTCCTTAATTTCCTTTATAATATCACCCATTAATAATCACCTTGTATTGCCCTTCTATTTATATATTCCACAAATGCCTCCACTTTTTCCATATCCGGATTATTAGGAAGTATACTAATTCTTGCAGCTTTATTAAGTAATTCCTCATAATGTATAAGTATATCATAAAATTCTTTGTCAAAAGATTTATCTTCTCTTTGAAATCCACCATTTCTTATTTTCATAAGCAATTTAAGATCATTTGTTCTATTTGTATTGATTTCACCTTTTTCTAATATGTCAACTGCCATCATAAATAATCGGATTAAATGCATGGCATGTTTGTTCAAATGGTTGTCATCCTTTTTCTTGTTGCGTTTTCCTATTTTGTCATAATCCTTTACAACATTGTGCATGACCGCCCACATATTTTCGTAATCACGAAGGGGTAAATGCTTGTAGTTCGCATCCACGAATATCTCCGTATCAAGCTCCTGATTTTGAGATTTATCTATATAAAGTCGTATGCTTCCTTTGTCAAAATTTTCATATCGCAGTTGAAAATCCTCTAAGGCATTTTTTACTGAATTAAGGATATGCACTTCCTTTTCAGGCTGAGGCATTGTGTCTCTTGCAATAGCGTTTTGAAGACGCCTTAGCTGTGCACTGGCATATCCTCCGAAGGATTTTACTGCTCTTTTGGAAAGAAATATTCCTTTGTTGTTAAGAAGCTCCTGGCCTAATTGATTCTTTATAAGATATTGGTTTTCATTTAGCCCAAGGATTTCGCAGGTATTGGGATTACATTCAAGCAATAACTTTACTATCTTGTTAAATGAATAAATCACTGTGTCAGTTTTATTATCCTCATACTGTTCAAATTCAGTTAATCCAATAAGATCTGATGGCATATTTAATGTAATACCCCTAAAATCAATATCACTATTTTCGTTATTTGTGCCATATGCATAGCTTCCGCCTAATCCAAGAAGGATTATTCTTTTCCCTAACCTTTCATTATTTCTCAGAAAATCATATTCATTTGTATTCATTAATCTTTTGAAATCTGTCATTTTCCTATCTCCTGAAATATATTTTTCTTCATTATTGAACCATGAATTGCCAAGGGTTTACTCTATTATATTAACAAATACCAACGAAAGCATAAGAAACACTATATTTAAAACTGAAAACAATCCTAAATATTTTAATGTACCTTTCTTATATGAATCAGCATACAGCTTATATGAAATCACGCTTGCCATTGAGGCAATAAGTGTACCCATTCCCCCAATATTTACGCCAATTAATAGTTCTCTGGAATTATTGGTAAAACCCGACAGCATTATTGCCGAAGGTACATTGCTGATAAATTGGCTGGTTATTACAGCAGCAAGCATTGTATCTCTTTTTACTAAGTCTCTTAATAATGCATTTATTTCTTCGATTCTGGCAAGATTTCCAACAAGTATAAATATTGCTATAAATGTTAATAACAGGTTATAATCCACCTTTAGGAGTGTCTTTTTGTCAACTATCGCAGTTGCAGCAGCAATAAGTATTATGGCTATCCAATAAGGAATTAAACCAAAAACTGCACAAACTGCAATTATGAACATGATTCCATATGCAATTATGGGGTTTTTCTTTACAGACTGTGCCCTTAGCTCATTGTTTTGTTCTATGGACTGCTTAGGCAGAAATGTACAAATAAGCCCTATTAGGATTCCTCCAAACAAAATAAATGGAAACATTGTTAGTAAAACATTTGCCGCTTCCCATTTATAATGCATAAAAAGATAAAGGTTTTGGGGGTTGCCTATTGGTGTAAGGCTTGAGCCAATATTTGCTGCCAAGGTCTGAAGAACAATAATGATTGCCGCATATTTTTCTAATCCGCACATAGATAGAACAGTCAGTGTAATTGGCACTATGGCTATAAGGGCCACATCATTTGTCATGATCATTGCTGAAAAGAAGCAAATGAAAACCAGTAAAAATGCTAATGCACGAAGGCTTTTCATCCCTGATGCTAATTTTACTGAGATTGTATTAAGAAGACCCTCACGCTCCATGCCTTTTAAGGCTATCATAAGGCACAACAAACAGCCAAGAGTTTTGAAATCAATATACTTTATGTATTTACTATCAGGTGGGACGAAAACCAGAGAAATAAGGGCTAATATTACTGCTGCGAAGAAAATGGGTTCTTTTTGAATATAGTTTTTTATAGTTCCTGTATTCATATTAATTCATTTTCCCTTTCAAAATAGGAATCACTTGGGTTCTCCGTTTTGATATGGATGGTGTTTGGTTTGACATTTTAGTTTCCTTTCCTATAAAGTTTAATTTGCTTATAAGATAATTATAATTTTCAGCAAGTTATATATTACCTAAATTTAGTATAACAACAAGTTGTTATCTCAGCAAGTTTTTTTTTATTGTATCATAAGTTAAGCTATGTGAATTTTATAAATGAATACAGTTGCATAATTAACAATTTTAGAAAATTTCCATAATATAAAGAAAGAATTAAAATCAGGAGCATTCTATGAATAAGCAAAGAATCCCATTGGAAAAAGAGTCTATTGCTGTGTGTGAAGCAAGTTCCAAACCTCCGTTGATATTCCAGATCCCACCTGAAGAAGGACGTCAAAGACTTAATGAGGCACAAAATCAGCCTGTTTATATGTATCCGGCAAATATTATGGAACTGTGTATAGATACTGGAGCATGGGGTACAGTAAAGATATTTTTAGTATCACCCCTCTCATGTAATTACAAGATGGAAACTATATTTTATATCCATGGTGCAGGCTGGGTATTTGGAAATTTCCATACCCATGAAAAATTAGTAAGGGAATTAGCTGTACGTACCCACTCTGTGGTTATATTTCCTGAGTACAGTCTTTCGCCGGAAGCTAAGTATCCTACGGCTATTGAACAGTGTTATCATATTTTATGTGCTTTGCCGGAAATCGGAAAATTTACTGGATTTAATCTGAATCTTGAACAGTTAACGGTTGCAGGGGACAGTGTTGGGGGTAATATGGCAACAGTTATGACTATTTTATCAAAGTTTAGGAACGGGCCTAGGATTCATAAGCAGCTTTTGTATTATCCTGTTACTGATGCTTGTTTTAATACTGAATCTTATATTAAATTTGCTACTGATTATTATTTATACCGTGCTGGTATGATGTGGTTCTGGGATCAGTATACTAGTTGTAAGCAAGAACGTATGCAGATTACTGCATCTCCGCTTAAAGCTTCTTTGGAGGAATTAAAAGGGCTTCCTGATGCTATGGTTATTACTGATCAGGCGGATGTTCTTAGAGATGAAGGGGAGGCTTATGCCGCTAAGCTATTGCAGGCTGGGGTGGATGTGACTTCTGTGAGGATCAATGCTATTACCCATGATTTTGTAATGTTGAATGCTCTTGACCAGACTAGAGGGTGTCGTGCTGCTATGGATTTGTCTACTGAGTGGATTAATCGGAAGAATTATGGGTGCTCTTAAGGTTTGAAAGTGACGCTTTGCTTTTTGGGTGTTGAGGAGTGACGCTTTGCCTTTTAGGTTTTCTACCCCAAGATGTGAATAATTAGACTTTGAAAAGTCAGAAGTGCCAAACATTCCAATGAGCCTATGAAATGACCATAGTCTCATTTCCATTGCACTTAATGACTTTTCAAAGTCTAATTATTCCCATCTTGGGGAGATTTAGTTTATTGAGGCAAAGCTGGGATTCAAATTATTTAATTTTATAAGATAAGTGTTTATGATTTGCAATGTTGTCTGCTGTTTTTTAATTGCTACTTAGTAAATCTTTTATTTGGCGTTTAGTTACTCCTACATCTGGGGTTGCATATAGGAGCTTATTATTTATGGAAAATGACGGTACTGCTGGGAGGTTTAGCTGTTCCCATGCGTAGTGGTTATTCTGTTCTGCTTTTTTTTGATATAAGCCTTCACTTAATGCCTTTTTAAATGCCTCTTTATCTGTCAATTTACTAATATAGGCTGATAATTCGCTTGCGTTTTCTATATTAATCTTATCCACAAATATTGCTTTGTAGATTAATTCGTGGTATTGCAATATATCAATATTGTTGTCTAGGCAATAGTACATTCCCATTATACATAAATCGCTGTGGGGTCCGTAATGCTCAGGACGGGGATGTGCTTCGCAAGGTGTAAATTGTATGCGTAAGTTGGGAATTTCTTTGCTTAGTTCTTTTATATGTGAATGTGCTTTGTAACAATATGGACATGCATAATCAAATATTACTTCTAGTGTTTTTTCCATCTGGTAATTGGTTCTCCTTTATTGTTGTGGATTAATTAGTTTATCCATTTCTTTATTTACTGCTTCTTCACATGAACTCATGGCTTGAATGGTCATTTCAAAAAGCTTATCTAGCTCCCATTCTAACATTAGAGCACCCTTGTTTATTACATCTCGGGAGCATCCTGCTGCGAATTTCTTATCTTTAAATTTCTTTTTAAGGCTTGAAACTTCCATATCGCTACAGCTTTTTGAAGGACGCATTTTGGCTGCGGCACCAATTAGACCGGTAAGTTCATCTATGGCAAACATAACTTTTTCCATTTGGTGTATTGGTTCTATATCACTGCAAAGCCCATATCCATGAGAACAGACTGCATGAATTAGTTCTTCACTGGCATTACCTTCTAAAAGTAGGGTTGGAGCCTTCTTGCAATGTTCATCTGGATATTGCTCAAAATCAATATCATGCAATAGCCCTGCAATTCCCCAAAACTTGGCTTCATCTTCAAATCCTAATGTGTTTGCAAACCAAATCATAACACCTTCTACTGTTAGTCCGTGAAGCAAATGAAATGGCTCCTTGTTGTATTTTTTTAGAAGCTCTAATGCTTCTTCTCTTGTCATTCCTGTATTCATATTTTATTTTCCTTTCTTTATGGTAATTTATATATTCAGCTTTTCAAATTGATTTTATAACTTATTTCCTTATTGAACAGCAATAATTACTCAAACTCAATTTCTTCTTCTGCCTTATTGTAGACATCTAGCTGATTATCAACATCTAATTTATTTACAAGCCAACCTCTGACCATGCACATCTTAATGAAATCTTCAATACGGTTAATGCCATTCATTTCCTTTAAGGTAACTATAACTCCAAATTGAAGTCCACGTCCTGCTTTTGGTTCAAGACGCTCCTTTGTCCTTATACTTAATCCCCACATTCCTGAATCATAAACTTTTCGTGGCCTGGCACCCTCTTTAATTGTTTCATTAATGTGTTTAACATTATCCCATTTGCGATACATTTTACGTGCTTCTTCTTCATAAATGGCAATTACTCCATCATCTGCCTGTTTATTACAATTAATTGTTTTTATGGCTGCTTTCCCTTTTTTGTCCATAATCCGACCAAAATGAATATCCATCTCAGTACTAGTATAATCTACTCCTTGGTAACGGTCACTTTTAGGGAAATACACCAGTGTTGCTTTAGCAAAATAAGGATGTCCATTCATATCTTGTGGAACTGGTATATTGTATGTATAGGTTTCATATTCATCAATTGATCCCGTCATAATAAAGCGAATTTCATCATCCTTTGAATGTAAAACATCTTCAATTCGCTTAGGTACAATTCCATAACCAATGCGAAATGATCCATCATCCTTACGTTTCCATCCTGCTGCTGAATCAATTAACAATGCTTTTGCTACTTCTCGACTCAATCCCATAATATGTATCAGATATGCCATTTTCCTCGTAATCCACGGAGCCGCAAAGGAGGTTCCAGTAACATAAGCTTTTCCTGCTGGTTCACATACTACAATTTTGTCTGGACCATCTCCTCCATAGTAACTTACATCAGGCTTATGAAAAAAAGACAGCACTGGTCCAATTCTGGTATAAGATGCTGATTTTCCACTAAAATCAACAGCATTTACTACCAGTGAATTTAAAGAATCAGCCGGAGCACCAATTTTATATGACTGTTGTACGCCCTTTCCTTTATTAGTTCCTGCAACAACAAACGTCACATCATATTCACTTTGAATCTTATCTAATTCGGCAGCCTCCGGGGAGATAAAGTTGTTATTAATCTCCATTGCAGAACCTAAAGATAAATTCCAAACTTTAATATTTCTATTTAAAGCTACGATATTTCTTATAAGCTTTAATATTGTAAAGGAACTGAATCTGCCTTGTGTTGCAACTCCAAAATGTTTTACCAAAAATCTGCCACAGCCGTCGTCTAATGCCGGATTGAGTGTGGGTCCGTCTACAATTATTGATGTAACTGCTGTTCCATGTTTGCGGTCCTCTTCTTGTATTTCAATATCTGAAGACAGTTTGTTTTCGTACTCTACCCATTCATTAAAATATACGCTTTCATCAAACTGTGTATCAATCACACCAATAATTGGCTCTTGATTAGGTTTTGGAATTGTAATAATTTTGTCATTATCATCTTCACCCAAATCTGTTATATCTTCAAGTGTAATTTCTGAAAAATCTTTCACATTCATGGCTATCAAATAAGGTGCATTCTCTTGAAGAATTCTGATTTCATCTGGATTAAGTCTTAAGGTTGTCTCATCAATCATCTTGGCATTTATCATATCTATTCCAAATTGCCCCAATAACTCTAATGTTCCAACTCCTGTTTTATATATGGTAACTATTGATTCTTCTTCTATTTTTTTTGTATCTTTGTCAATATTAAATTTTTCCACAAAGTGTGCATCAACTATTACTCTCAAAAAGGTAGTTTTTGAAATAAAACTGTTGTTATAATGTCCTTTATTGATCTGCTCTATATCTTTTTCTGTAATCTGGTCACCATATTCCTCTATAACAGTTCTTACGCAAGCATCTAATTTTTCTATAGACTCCTCAATTGATTTAAGATTTATAAAATGTGTAAAAACATGTTTTTGCTTAAGTTCTCCTTCTTTTTTTTCAGGTATCCAAACAAATTTTGCTCCACGGATAGATTCATTAGGGGATTTACTTCCTTCTCCAAGTAATGTTTTCATTCGATTGCTCTTTGCAACAATATGCCAATATTGTACACTAACCAAAGCTCCCCCTATTATATTCTGATTTTTTTGCCAATAAGCTAAGATGCTCTGAAGTTGTATTTTAAGTTCTTCCATATGTTGCACTGTAACAATTGCTCCTTTGGGTAAATTAATAGGCCCAAAAGAACTTGAATTCTTTCTATGCAGAAATTTTCCTTTTAACTGTAATATATTATTCATCCTCACCCACCTCCTTTAGTTCACGGGCAACACTGCTTTTTGATATTTTAGTTAAAATTTCAATTTCTCGTATTGTAAATTTCTGTGATTGCAATTTTTTTAAATCTTCTGGTCTTTCAGAACGAACTGTATAGTACAATCTTCTGAAATAATCCATACCGTCATCTGGATCACTAAATGCAACTGCTGTTTTAATAATATTTTTAAGATCTCCCGGGTAAGGAATTGGAGTCATTAAATTTAGTATCTTGCGAAATAGTCTTATATCTTTATTTGCCAACTTAAATTTAGTCAATAATTTATTAAGCATTTCTTCTGCAATTGATATTAGGTCTTCTTGTGTATATCTATTAAAATCTATTACAGAATCAAATCGGCGAATTAAAGCCTTATCAAAATGCTCATATAAATTTGTTGTGGCTATTAATACAACCCTTTCGTCCATATAATCCATTGCTTTTAGCATGGCAGATGTAGCTCTGCCCATTTCTCTCAAATCATTTGAATTTGTACGATCTAAAGCCACTGCGTCAATCTCATCAAATAATACAATAACTTTCTCTGGATGAACAAAATTATTTATTTCTTTAAATAATGCAGCAATATTTTTTTGTGTTTGGCCAAGCTTACTGTCAATTATTGCCGCAAAATCCACCATGTATATATCACGTTCTAAGATACGTGCTAATTGCTTTACCGCTTCCGTTTTGCCTGTTCCTGGTGATCCTTGAAGCAAAAACTTGTTAATTCCTACATTGTGAGCAACTGCATTTACTATTCCCAACAAATCCTTCATAATGACTTCTGGAAGTAAAAGTATTTCTCCTTTCAACTCTAACTTATCAAATAGTGCAGACTCATTTTGATTCATTTGAGGGATAAATGTATTAGAATTAGACATTAAAGCCATAATATATTCTGCTAGCTGATAGTCTCCTGATGTATCAAAATCTTTTGCAATTTCGTACGCTTCACTTCTAAATCCAGCATCATTATTTTCTGAATAATATTTAATTAAATTAATTACATTTTTCTTTTTCATATTACTCACTCTCCTTGCTTTTGTCTCTAAATATCATATCACATCGGGACAATGTAGTCAATATTGGGACAAAATATTTTTTAAATAGATTTGTATGAAAAAAGATCCAAAAAAGTTCATTCAAAAATCAGTGAACTTAGCATCTGTACACTTTTAATTGAATGAACTTTTATCTACATTTATTCGCAAATATTGTATATAGTTATATTGGTTCTGGAAATTTTTATTTAGTATATTAACAAATTTCGTAACAGCACTTATGTCACTTGCCTTATAAATCTTTTAGAAAAAAATATAATCCACAAAGCACAAACACATATCCCAATAGTAAAGTCAAATATATTTGTATCTTTTATGATAATCTTTCCGATCCAATATGACGGTAAAAAAGCTGCGGCAAATTGGTACGGCACCGGTATAAGCCAAATGGCCGGTAAGCCCAGAAAGCTCACACCCATTAGTTTTGAAACTGCAAGACCTTCTACTCGATTTTGTGCTATTGAGACAACCATCATTGACAATGCAAGGCCCATTAGTGTGCTTAAGACAGAACTTAGCAGTATGCATACAGGTAACAGCTCAGAGATGTTGAATATTGCCGTTGATAATATGGTCATTATGAGGGCCCATATCATAGGGATACCAATTCGTGCCGTTAAGTAAATATATCTGCCTGTGGGCGTAATTCTATAAAATGTACTAACTCCCTCATCACGTTCCTCCAGAAGTAAAAATGCAAAAATCATTGCAGTCATCATAGGTGTTAAACAAATTAACATCCCATCAAGAAGACCATACCAAGGCATTAGTGAAAAGTGCAATTTCTCCTGTATAACATTATTTGCAAATGGGATAGCGAATTTAAAAAATAAACCAATTATAATCGGAGCAGGCAATAATGCAAGAAGCATACCATCTTTTATAATTTGCCGCAATCCTATCTGAAAAAGTTTCCATGTTTGGCTCATAACCTTTCACCACCTTCTTCCTTAAATGCTGTCGGAATCCTAGCATTAGTTAAATACAGTGCAAGGATAAGCCAAATGAGCATAACAAGAAACGTCCAAAATCTATTTATCTCAATCAATCCGGTGGAATAACCAATGCCATGCCAAAGTGCCATACTAGGCAATACACTCAAAAACGGATATGATAATCCAAATGCATCCAATATTGCAGGTGTAATTAGTAATGTTGAAGGGATGGAGGCAATCAGCATATACTGGTTAACTGATTGTGCAAAAGTGCTAATCCATAACCCAATAGTTGTAAAAACAATTGAACCTAAAAACACATATATGGTCATTCCTACTATATTTACTGAATTTTTTAAACCAATCAAAGCAATTGCAATTGCTGCCAGTGTTGATATTACAGATAGTGAAATTGCTTTAGACAGCACATATTCCAGTGTTCTAAGGGGACTAATCTTCCAAAAACTATGCAAACCCTCTCCTTTTTCTAAAAGCCAGATTCCTCCCATAAAGAACATGCCCAACATAGCAGGGTCGGTGAGAATAATAAGTGATGCTGCTTTGGGACGAATATCAGCAGGGCAAAGCAGTAACACTCCTATATAAATCCCACTTATAAAAATGTATAAGAAGTAAAAACCATACCTTATTTGAAAGCGAATATCATTTATAAGAGTAGATATAAATCTCATGACAAACACCTGCCTGTCAGTTCGATGAACACATCTTCTAAAGTTTTTTCTTGTGAATGGATTGATTGAAGTGTTCCTGCTTGTAATGCTTTTTGAAAATCAGTGGATTGCCCAAGTTCTGACATTAAACATGTTCTTTCAGTATTTTCAATCCTATATATTACCTTGGTACTAGAACTGCTTTGCCTTAACTTATTAGGTGTGTCCATTGCCTTAATTCTTCCGTCAACAATAAATGCCACATGGTCACATAACTCTTGTGCATCATGCATGTTGTGGGTTGTTAAAATGACTGTACGGCCAAGTCTTTTTTGCTCCAAAATCATGTCCTTTAAAATTCTTGCATTAGCTGGATCAAGACCACTAGTTGGCTCATCTAAAAATATAAGCTCAGGGCTGTGTAACAGACACCGTACGAATCCCAACCGCATTTTCATCCCTTTAGAATAACTGGCTACTTTCTTGTTTGCATCATTTTGCAAACCAACTTTCTCAAGCAGAAGCATTGGATCTATTGGCTTAGATTTATAAAGTGAAGAAAAATAGTTAAGGTTATCCAGTGCCGTAAACTTGCTATAAAAGTTTGGAAATTCAAAATCTACACCTATTTTTTCATAATAGTCCTTTGTTTTGCTTTTTATTTCACTTCCAAACACGCAGACCGAGCCACGATACTCACGCAGCACGCCTGTAAGTATCTTTTGCAAAGTACTTTTTCCCGCTCCCGATGGGCCAAGGAAACCAAATATTTCACCTTGGTTTACATTAAAGCTAATACCCTGTATAGTATCTAGTTTCGCGGCAGGATACCGCAAATAAACATCTTGCACTTTAATCATTTTCTTTCACCTACAATCTCATTTATATTACTGTTTAAAAGTATCTGAAATACTGCTTTTGCGTCGTCAGCTTATTATTCGGCATTGTTTGCTTCAACAATTTCATTCAATTTAACGTGCTTATTTCTATACCTTATCTTACTTTTTTCATGAGTAAGGCGAATGACGTTTTGCGGACAATTATGAGTACATGCAAGACAAGATATACATTCCCTCCCGAAAACTGGTTTGGCTCCATTTACCTGAATATTATCTGTGGGGCATACTTTTGCACAAATGCCGCAATGGATACAGGTATCCTCTACATTACATTGTTCTGTAATACCCACCCCTGTCTGAAATTTTTTGAAATTCACAAGGCTCTTTGTAAGTAAGCGACTTGCAAATGAATCTTTAGGAATCCATTGCTTGTTGTTGTTTATGTCACTGATAATTTCATCTAAGTGCTTGTCAATTTCCTTCTTAGGCTCGTTTTTTATCTGATCTCCCATTTCATAATTAGTTAAAGAATTATCCACCATTTTTATCGTGTTGATGTAAGAAAAGCAAATGCCGTTTTCAGAAGCAAGCTTAATAAGATGACTTGATGCCGCTCCATTATACATGCCATATGACATTACAGCAAAGACATATTTGCTGTCAAGCTGTACTTTGGATAGAAATTCTCTTATATAATATGGAACTGCAAGTCCATAAATCGGAAATATAATTCCAATTTTATCATCCTTAAAATGGAAATTATTCTCTTTGATTGCTCTGGGTATGGAAATAAGATTGCCACCCATTTTTTTAGCTAAATAAAAATTGTTACCTGTGGCTGTAAAATATAAAATTGTCATTTTTTTCCTCCATTTAATATAATTTTTTACGAATGCTATGGACTTCTTTTTTAATTCATAGCCACTTCTTACCCCATTCTCTCATTTCAATAAAAACACGTTCAAAGTCACGACCTTTATCTGTAAGGGAATAATCTACTGTAATAGGGGTAGTTGGATGAACGGTACGTTTAATAATTTCATTCATTTCAAGAACTTTTAGTGCATCAGAAAGTGACTTTGTACTTATTCCTAAATTTCTGCTCAATTCATTAAAATGCTTAACACCTGAATGTAATTCGCCAATAATCAGGAAAGACCATTTTCCGCCAAATATTTTCATTATTCTCTTAATTGATTCAACGCAAACTGTATCATCTAAAGGATTCATTTGTTCACCACTTTCAAAAAGTAAATCTAGTTTAAAGTTTTTGCGTACTTTACATTTTATACTAGCATGATATAATTTAATTGTCAAGGAAAGTGAGGATGATTATATGAAAACAATATTAATTACAGGCGGAGCAAATGGATTAGGGAAAGGCATAGCGCAGTACTACTTAAAAAAAGGCTTTCAAGTAATTGCCGTTGGCAGCTCAAAAGAAAATGGTGATATTTTCTGCAATGAGGCAAAGCAGCTAAAATCTGGTGATAGAGCTTTTTATATTCAAGCCGATTTAAGCCTAATAAAAGAAAATCAACGAGTTATAGAATCTGTTAAGGAACGTTTTCCGTCTCTGGATGCCATTATTTTTTGTGCTACAAGGCATAGTAAGGAATATATAGAGACAGTGGAAGGATTTGAATTTACTTTTGCTTTGGATTACATGAGTAGGTTTTTGCTTAGTTATGGACTAAAGGAAAGTCTGGAAAAAAGTGATAACCCTATTATTGTTAATATTTGCGGAACAGGAATGAAAGGCGAAGTTAACTGGAATGATTTGCAACATAAAGACAGCTTTGATACTCAAAAGGTTATGATGCACGGCAGTAGATTGAATGACCTATCCGCAGTAGCATTTGTCCAAAATGATGCCACTCGCAAAATTAAATATATCCTCTACAATCCTTGGGCAGTACAAACTCCGGGTATGATGGGGTATTTCAATAATCCGCTAATGAGGAGTGTGTACAAAATTATTGGAAAACCTGTAGAAAAAGCCGTTGTGCCTATAGTAGAATTATTGAATAATCCACCAAAGAATGAGTTATCTGCTTTTAGGGAACAAAAAAAATTAAACATGAATTTGCCCGCATACTCTCCTCAAAATGCAAAAAAGCTGTACAATATAACATCACAGTTAATTAAAAATCAATGATCAACAACATTTATCTTGCTTCTTATCATACCCATCCAACAGCTATAAGGAACCGTACCTGATTTTTCAGGAGTAAACTTAACAATGTTGTCACCAGGCTTTAACTCTAGTTCTATACCATATGCAGGTATGCTAATAGCATTATTACAGCCGTTCAAGTCCTCTTGGCCTGCTTGAATTGTCCATTTTGCAGGAACACCTTTTACGGCTGTAATAGACGGGTAGCTTCTTGATGTGATTTTGGTTGTTATGTTTTGCACACCATCAGTAACATTGACAGCATCTGAATCTGTTCCATTATCGTGGGCTACTTGAACTTCTGCACTTTGTAAGGGATATTTTACAGATTTAACATCCGACAACTTCTTTAATTAATTTTCAATCCTCATTTCACAGCTAGAACAGGTCATACCACTTACACTAAGGGTTTTGAAAATTGCTTTGCTATCCATAAGTTTCTCCTTATCTTATTCATTCAAAATGTTTTCCATTTTTTCTATATCATTGCCGTAAACGGATAAATCTCCAAAGGTCAAGAAGTCGTTGTCTCGTGTATAAGTCCTTACGTTTGTATACTTGCTTTGATCCAATATACCGTCTTCTGTTGGGGACATCCTGTAAGCGAATCGTACTTCGCCTAAATTATCAATCATACAAAATAGTATAAAAGCATTTTTCCAACTTGTATGCAAATCCTCTTCCACAACTTCACTATCAGACAACTTTTTAGTTGCCTCATAGTATAGTGTCACACCATATGGTTCCAAAGTTGTTTGGAGAGAAGTGAATTTCGCAACAAATCCTGTTCTTGGCACAGGTAGTAAACTTCCTAATGTGCCTGTGTTTGACCCATCTCCCACATATTTTGACTTATGCTTCATTATTTCTGCCAAATTGTATTTTACAGGTGTTATAGCTGGTGCCGGCATTGATTTATCATAAAATGGCGAATATACGGCAAATTCCTTTGTTTTTTCATTATAAACAACAATACGGTATTCTGTAGCAGGCAAGGACTCACGCTCTATCAAAATATAAGCAAAACATTCTTCATCAATTTGAGCAATGGTTGTGCTCAGTGCACCTTCAAAAACATTATAATTCTTATCGAATATACTTCCTTTAACAAAACTATCATACACATCATAAACAGGTGTTTTTTCCAAACGGTTATTCTTGATATGGTATTTATACATGAAATTATCATATTTGTCGCCGATGTTATCAATATAAACCGTTTTGCCGTCTTTGCTTACCTTAATCTCTGTATAGATGGAGCCTTGCATATAATTACTGTCAATTGTAGCCAGATCAAGAGAACGTGTAAGCTTTTCGTTTTTTATGTCATATACAAACAAGCCAAACATACTGTGAAATATTACCTGTTTATCGGATGCATAGTCTATTTCAGGCATAACAGCCAGTTCTTTAAATTCCTTAAGTGTTGCCAGATCCACACTTACGGCTAAATTAGCTGAAGCTTTGGCACAGGTATATACTGCTCCGGCAATAACAAAGATAAATAAAGCAATTGTAACAGCAACTCTGTATTTGTACTTCTTGCCATGACCCATAATAGAAAGAAGGCGTGTTCTAAGCATTTTCTTTTCTTCACACATAGTTACAGATAATGCACCTGTCGGGAGCCTGTTTTCTTGTGCAACTATTAACAGAGTTTCACCATAAGCCTGCTTTTCCTGATTATTAAGTTTTTTGATAACACACTCGTCACAGGACAATTCACATGCCCTGTCTATTTCCTTTCTGGTAAAGTAAATGACAGGATTAAACCAGTGCAGTGCATTTGCAAAGAGGGTAAGCCATTTTATCACAATATCAAAACGTTTTAAATGAATTAACTCGTGTGCAAAAATATTTTCAAGCTGTGTATTACTGTATTCCCTATCCGGCAATATGAGCTTTGGGGAGAAGATGCCTAACAGCATAGGGGTGGATGAAACTACACTTTTGTATACTGTGACATTTGCTTTCGGTGAAAGCAGTTTAAATATTGCTATATCAGTATCCGTTACGGTTTTGCAAGACTTTAAGATAAATCTTTTGAAACGGAAATAACCAAAAAGATGGATGCAAAGAAATATCAGGGTACCCAAAATCCATAGCAACGGAATCATAAAGGCTGTCAATCTAGTTAGAATTGGAAAACTCATTGCTTTATTGATTTCATCAGTATTATGTTTTGTTATCTCTGAGGCATAAGACACACTGTCCGTTTCTTCTTCGGCAGTAATAATGTATTTTCGCACAATATCATGAATTGTAATTGGCTGTGAAATATAAGGCATTGCTTCAGGTTTATTGCCATTAGGCATTTCAAATGAAATCGGTATAAGCAAAAGCAGCAATACAACCGCCCACATATAGTATTGAATGGTTTTGCTAATCTTACCTTTTATAAAAGGCTTAAATAGAAAAAGCAGTATGGCAATTAATGAGCCTGACAAAGACATCGTAAGGATTGTTCTAAACAATTCAGTCATTTTCCACACCTTCGCTTTCTATGTGAAACATTGCCCTAAGTTCTTCGATATCATCTTTCTTTAGCTTGTTTCCAGAAAAAAGGGCCGCAACAAGAGTTTTAGCACTTCCTCTATATACTTTGTCAATGAAAACTTGTGTAGAGTAATCGTTGTATTGTTTTTCTGTGACAAGGGGACGATAATAGAAAACATCTCTCTTTTCAACAGAAACAGCACCTTTTTCGCAAAGCCTTCGCAAAAGGGTTTTAATTGTTGAACTGTCCCATTGGCTTGTTTCTTCAATAGATTTGCGGATAATGGTCATGGGTAAAGCCTCTTCATACGCCCAAAGAACCTGCATAACACTTAATTCAGAATCGGATATTTTGGAAATTATATTATTCATAACGTGCACTCCTTGTAGTTTACTCATGTAACCTTAATATTAGTTTACACTTGTAAACTAATATTGTCAAGAAGAATTTTATTTGAGCACCTTTCTATATTTCTTATTTTTATAAACCGTAAAATTCTTTCCCAAAGGTTACAGTTCGGCCTTTGCATAATTACGTAAATAAATTGAAAATTGTTGATTTTTCAAGATGGATATGCTATTCTTAGCACATGAGTAGCTAAATAAACTTGATAATTTATATTTTAATAAAAGGAGAGTATTGTTATGGAAAACTCAAAAAATTGCAATGGTAATAAAGTCTGCCAAAGCTGTGCAATGCCACTTAATAATCCCGAAGACTTTGGAACTGAAGCTGACGGCAGCAAAAGCAAAGAATATTGTGGCTTTTGCTACAAAGATGGCAAGTTTACTATGGAATGTTCAATGGATGAGTTAATTGAATATTGCGTTCCGCTTTGTAAGGACTATTTTGGTGGTGAAGATGGGGCCAGAAAGATGATGCAGGATGTTTTCCCAACTTTAAAAAGATGGTCATAAAATAATTTAATTTAGGAGGATCAGAAATGTCAGTAAACGCATTTGTAAATTTCAAAGGGAATTGCCGTGAGGCTGTAGCGTTCTATGCTAATGTATTTGAACTGCCTGCACCTGTAATTTCAACATTTGGTGAATACCATGCTGAGATGAATGAGGAAGAAAAGAACTATGTTATGTACACACAACTTGAAATTGCAGGGTCTATGGTGCAGTTCTCCGACTCGCCCTCTGTAATGTCGCTTAACATAGGAAATAACGTAAGCCTTTCTGTCCAGACAAACGATCAAGATTTACTTAAAAAATGGTATCCTGCTTTAAGCGAGGGCGGAGTTATTCATATGCCTTTACAGGAGACTGTATGGAGTAAATGCTATGCTTCTTTTGTTGATAAGTTTGGAGTATGCTGGCAATTTAATCAATATTGATTAATTAAAAGAGGACGATTATTTCTCACCAGATTATTTTAGCTATGTTTTCAACAAAATTAAAAATAAGCCGCTATTCAAATTTGAATGACGGCTTATTTTTTAATTTGGCAAATAGGCTTGGTAAATGTTCAATTTAATGCTTTGCGATTATATGCCCGCATTGCGAAGAAGTATGCAACAACCATAATTGCTAAACACCATGCAATTGCTAACCATATATCATTGCCAACTGGTTGATTTTCTAACAACGCCCTGATTGTATTAACAATGCAAGTTACTGGTTGATTATCTGCAAAGACACGGACAGCCGCTGGCATAGTACTTGTAGGAACAAAAGCTGAACTGAGAAAAGGTAAAAATAATAAAGGGTATGAAAATGCAGAGGCACCTTCCACTGTTTTTGCTGTGATTCCGGGAATTACAGCAATCCATGTTAACGCAAGGGTGTAAAGAACAAGTATTCCCACAACTGCAAGCCAATCAAGTATTCCTGCACTTGAACTAAAGCCCATAATAAGTGCGACTGCAAAAATAACAACAAGAGTAATCAGGTTGGAAAAAAGTGAGGTCAATACATGGCTCCACAAAACAGAGGATCGGCCGATAGGCATAGAGTTAAAACGTGAAAAAAGTCCCTTTTGCATATCCAAAAACAACCGATAAGCAGTATATGCTATGCCACTAGCAATAGCCATCAGTAATATTCCCGGTAATTGGTAATTCACGTAGTTTACATCAACACCCAAACTAGTTTTTACTGCACCACCAAATACGTAGACAAACATTAACATAATTGCGATTGGCATTATGGCAACAGTTATTATCGTATCTGGGCTTCGCAGAATGTGTTTCATTAATCGTCCGGTTAATACCAAAGTATCGTTTTTCATTTTTTTATACCTCCTTTGCCAATTATATGCAAAAATATTTCTTCCAGTGTTGGTTGCTTTTCAACATATTCCTTTTTAGTTGGTGGGAATAATTTTGTAAGTTCTTCAAGTGTTCCATTAGCAATAATGATACCCTCATGTAAAATGGCGATTCTGTTTGCAAGCTGTTCTGCTTCATCTAAGTATTGTGTGGTTAATAAAATTGTCACTCCGCTTTTCGCAAGCTCTTTTATAGTTTTCCAAACCTCAATGCGGCTCTCTGGATCAAGTCCTGTGGTTGGTTCGTCAAGATAAATAACGGCAGGAGTTCCAACAAGGCTCATTGCAATGTCAAGCCTGCGCTTCATACCTCCAGAATAGGTACCTGCTCGTTTGTTTGCAGCTTCGGTAAGACCAAATCGCTCAAGCAGATTGTCTGCTAGTTCTGTTGGATTTGGAACACTGCGAAGATTTGCAATCAAAATAAGATTTTCACGTCCGGTCAGTATTTCATCTACTGCAGCAAACTGTCCGGTTAAACTTATTGATTTACGCACTTTATTCGGTTCTCTTTTAACATCGAACCCATTTACAATAGCAGTTCCGCTGTCTGCTGACATTAGTGTCGAGAGAATATTTATTATTGTAGTCTTTCCTGCTCCGTTAGAGCCGAGAAGTGCAAATATCTCTCCACGATTAACTTCAAAATTGACGCCTTTTAGGACATCAAGCTTTTCGTTTTTCCCTCCTTTAAACGATTTACGCAAATCTTTAATTTCAATTGCTCTATCCATAACAATTACCCTTTCTATTCTGTATTACTTATATTCTGTGTGACTTAATACCAGTATATAGTATCACGAAATAGTAGGTGTGTCAAGTGGGAAGACAATAATATTTTCAACTTAGGATTAGTCTACACGAATACAGTATTGGTAGTCTGGTATGTGCATAATTTTGTCATCTAGTATTTCATTCCCCAAATACTGAAAACTTCTATCCTCTGCAAACCGAACTGTCAATTCATAGGATAAGAATATGGTCCAAATTTCCATTTATCGAATTTAAAATATTCTTCTTCCATAAAATAATTAATAAAATATCCAGTCTTTTGTAATCTTAAAGAAGTATGCAATTCGAAATGGGCAAATTGGAATTTCTGAGAGTCTCTTCATTTTTTCAGGCATTTTCAGACTGGCATCGACACCTTGATTAAAATCGACATACCGAGCCTTTGCTTTATTATTGTATCAATTCTATTAATATATTACTATTTTAATTGTACTACATATATAACTATTTTTCTACAAAACATTTCCAATTAATATGTAATTCCTCGTTTCCAACCCACAGTTCATCAGAATTGACAAAACTGGAGAGAAGTACATGTAATCCCGTTCTGAATATTTCAGTTTCTTACCTGTTTGGTAGTGTATAATATCGTATTGCTTTATTTTTATATTAAATATTAAAGATCACATTAAATACAACAAAGATATTGCTATAAAATGTTTATTGATTTAGACTTTACAAAAGAGGACAAGAAAAGCGAGGAGCAAAAACATTTATTCAGATATGATGTATATAAGGAGGAACTAATATGGAATGGTTAACGAACTTAAACAATGCATTTGAATATGGGTATTCTTCCACAACATCTTTTAACAGCGCGTTTCAAAGTGTTCACGGCATTACCCCTACCGTTGCTAAAAACACAGGAAGTATATTAAATGCTTACCCACCAATTAAATTTTCTGTTGAAGTCACAGAAGGAAATGATATGTCATATCACATTGAACAAAAGGAAGCAATGCGTATTGTAGGTATTCGCAAACCTTTGGTTGAGGATATGGAGAAAAATCGTAGAAATGTTCCAGAGTTTTGGAGTCAAACATTAGAGGGATCTGAGTTTTTACAAATATGCGGTCTTTCCACATTAGAGCCAAAAGGAATTTTAGGAGTTACTATTTATCAAAATCCTCAGAACATTTTCTATTACATTGTTGCTACCAATTCTTATGTTCCTATGGGTATGTATGAATATGAAATCCCTGCGGCAACATGAGTAGTCTTTGAAAATGATGGACGATACAAAGAGAGTAAACCTACTTGATTTTTTACCCCATCTGTATCATACTGAAAGAAAACAAAGATGGGAGGCATTACCATGGATCCAAAACTACTAGGGGAACTCAGGCAAAACTATATCAATAATCCTCCTGAAGGAATGACTGCTAAGC
>JAVBPB010000142.1:0-41339 GCA_031549965.1 Mobilisporobacter sp.
ATGAAAAAATCATTATAAGCCATGGAAATGAGACTATGATGCTTTTTCATAGGCTCATTGGAATGTTTGGCTTATCTGATTTTTTCATAAATTATAATGTTTTTCTGAGGGGGCGGTATCTAAATGGCAATGCGTTCGTTATACAAAAACCTTAAGTTAGCAAGATTGGCAGTGAAAAATAACAGTTAAATAAAAAAATTTAAAAAAAGTTAAAAAAAGTGTTGACATTATCATTGCCATAGTATATAATAAATCTTGCGTTGCAGATAATGTAAAACACAACGGGGTGTGGCTCAGCTTGGCTAGAGCGCTTGATTTGGGATCAAGAGGTCGCAGGTTCGAATCCTGTCACCCCGACTCCTGCGGGTGTAGTTCAATGGTAGAACACTAGCCTTCCAAGCTAGATACGTGGGTTCGATTCCCATCACCCGCTTCTTATTTATGCAATGAATTAGACAAGCATTGAATGAATATAAGTAAGAAAATGGGTAGCTGTGTTTGTAGCTCAGTAGGATAGAGCAACGGCCTTCTAAGCCGTGGGTCGGGGGTTCGAATCCCTTCAAGCACATTTTCAAATATGGTGGGTATTGTGTAGTTGGTTAACGCGCCGGATTGTGGTTCCGGAGATCGTGGGTTCGAGTCCCACTATCCACCTTTGTATCAAAGATACTAATAATGGGCTATCGCCAAGCGGTAAGGCACAGGACTTTGACTCCTGCAGTCGCTGGTTCAAATCCAGCTAGCCCAGCTTAATTAAGAAACCATTACGGGATACTAGCTCAGTCGGTAGAGCACTAGACTTTTAATCTAGGTGTCCCGGGTTCGAACCCCGGGTGTCTCATTTATACATAAGTCTTTGATTTGTGTATAAACAATTGTTATTAGCGGATGTGGCGGAATTGGCAGACGCACTAGACTTAGGATCTAGCGGGTGACCGTGGGGGTTCGACTCCCTTCATCCGCATTTTAACAAACAACAAAAAACCTCAATCTTTTATAAAAGATTGAGGTTTTTTGTTGCCGACCTATAAAACATAATTCTGTTTAACAGGCTGAAAACATTGTTTTTATATATCAATTGTGCTATACTAAAACTATGCCAGAAGATATGGATAACTGAAAAAGTCCTTTTAATACAGTAAATTAAATCATACAGCTATATGGACTCCCTTTAAATATCTGCCTGACAAAAAAGAAAAAGGAGTGTTTATTATGCGTGTTAAAACTATTATGATGCCTTTTGAACAAATCAACAGCATCCCTTATGATGCAACTATAAAAGAAGGATTGGATATATTAAACAATGTAGGTATGCTATCTCTTCCGGTTACTAAAGGTAAAGAATTATATGGTGTAATTTTAAAACAAGACATCTATGAGGAATATTTTATTAATAATTTAAATATGAACGAATATTTGCAAGAAAAAATAACTAAGTTAATAAGAAGTGAATCTCCTTCAATTCATAGAAAAGCACCTATTGAAGAAGCGGCAGATTTATTACAGAAACATAATTTAAGATTTCTCCCTGTAATTAACGAGTCAAATGAATTAGACGGAATTGTTACACATAAAGCAATATTTAAAGAATTCAAAAAGATATTTGGAATAAAACATAGTAAAATAACTATATATACCCATGATTATAAAGGTTTGCTTGGTAAGATTGGAGAAATTATTGCAAGTGCTGGAGGCAATATTAAAAATATTGTATTGCAAGATACTCAAACTATGGGGATCCAAGAAATTAATATTAGAGTGGATTGCAAAGACATAGAAAAGGTTATTAAATCACTTAAGAAAAATGGTTTTGATGTCAGGGAATAATTAAGGAGGTCAATATGAGCAAAGTATGCATATTTTTAGCTGACGGATTTGAAGAGATAGAAGGGCTTATGGTTGTGGATTTGCTTAGAAGAGCAACAATAGAAATAACCATGGTTTCCATAATGAACAGTTTAAATGTAGTAGGTTCTCATAATATATCTGTACTTGCAGATATGTTATTTGATGACATGAATTTTGAGGATGCTGATATGCTGGTTCTTCCGGGAGGAATGCCAGGAACTAAAAAATTAGGTAGTCATAATGGATTGGTAAACCTTTTAAAGGAATTTAATGATAATAACAAAAAAATATCAGCAATATGTGCTGCACCCAGTGTTTTAGGAATGAATAATATTCTTAAGAATAAAAGGGCAACATGTTTTCCTGGATTTGAACCCCAACTAATAGGAGCAATCACTTGTGAGGACAGAGTAGTAAAGGATGGGAATATTATCACTAGTAAAGGACTTGGAACAGCACTTGAATTTTCTTTAGAAATAATAAATGAATTAAAAGGAGAAGCAGAAAGTCTAAGAATTAAAGATTCTGTACAATTTTAATTTATTATTTAATAATATTATTTTAATCAAATATTAATCTTAACGTGCTTTACCTTAATGTTTTAGATATGATAAAATTAACTATAACTTTTTAATTTTTACGAGAGATAGTAATGGAGGATGTACTATGACAAAAGCTGAGTTTTTAAATACGTTAAGATTAGGTTTAATTGGAGAATTATCAGATAAAGAAATTATAAGCAACGTAAAATTTTATGAAGACTACATTACAGGTTCTGGTAAAAGTGAAGATGAAGTAATTTCTGAATTAGGGGACCCAAGGTTAATTGCCAAGACAATAATTGAAAGCCACAAAATGTCACAAAGTGGTTCTGAGGATGAATACTCAAGTTATAATAATTGGGATAATTCTGGAGAAAAAAATTATCAGAACAAAACAAATGAATGGAATAATCAAAGTAAAAGTTCTAAATTTAAATCAAATATTAAAAAAATCTTTTCAATTATACTTTTTGTATTCATATTTTTACTAATTCTAAGAATTGGGGGATTTATATTAAGACTTCTGTTTCCAATTATACTTATTGGAATAGTTTTAGGATTTATTATTAGATTGTTTAAAAGATAGCATAAGAGATCTAATTTCACGAATTTATATAATGTATGGAGGTAATTGAAAAATGAGCAATAAAAGATTTGAAATTATTGAAAAAGAGAGTCAAGGAATTTCAAAAGAGATTAGTATTTTGCGTGATAAAGTTACAGGAGTAAATTATGTGTTTTTCTTGAGTGGTTACGGGGGAGGATTAACGCCTTTACTTGATAGAGATGGTAAACCAATTGTAACCCAGTAGTATAAACATCTTAATAAAAAATAGATTTACGGCAATAGAGTAGATATCAAAAATAGCTACTCTATTTTTTCATGAAAGTTATAAAATTATGAGAAAATAAATAAAAAATGTTGAAAGATATAAAAAATATTGTTATAATGAAAAAGTAATAGGAACATATTGACAACTTTTGTTTAATAGATGTAATATTTTAAAGGATTTTTATCAAGAAAGTACATAAAGTAAGGAGTGGAAGTAGTGCAGAGTGGATATGAAAGGCGTAAGTTTAAGAGGTTGCCAATAGAGCTTATTCTTGAAATTGATAAGTTGTATAAACAAAATTATGTAGTAATTAATATGTCAAATACAGAAATAGAAGTGTTTGATATTTCAAAAACTGGTTTAGGATTTTTTGCACATGATAAATTGCCTATTGGATATTATTTTAATGCTAAGATAAAACTTGGCGAAAGTGATTATTTTTATGCGGTAATTAAAATTGTAAGAAGCTCCGCTCAAAATGAAGGTATAATAATATATGGTTCAGAATTTGTTGGTTTGGCACCATTCCTTGCTAATAAAATTGATGATTACGAAAAGAAACTTCAAGGTAATTTGCACTACTATTTTTAATATTTTGCAATTAAGGCTATCTTAAATATATATTTAGGATGGCTTTTTATATTATAGGAAATGCTCACCTGTAGAAGTTGTTAAATTGAAAAAGGGGAATTACCCGTAGACCCTTTCTTATATACTAATTTGTATTGTTGATATATTTATCAAATTTACTGTAAATTAAAATATTAAATATTCCTTGACAATGAAAAAATTGTGCATATTACACAAAAAACTAGTGACGTATTGTATTAATAGAAGAAATGAAGATTGTTTAAATAAAAATTATACCAAGTTTATCCACAATATTTTTGCTCATTTTACAGCCTAAATGAGTTATACACAAAGTTATCAACAATATCCACAGTTTTTTTTCCACAATAGAGGACAAATTTTTTTTGTCAAGAAAAACAAATGTTTTGTAATTTGTGATATTTCGTCAAAAATATAAAAGAATTTTAATTTTTTTATTGACAAAATAAAAATCAAATAATAGCTTATATAGTAAAATATTATCGAAAATTTGATAATTATTATAGGAATAAAACAGATAAGTCAATACAATTTAAAAAATTATAAAAGAAAAATAAAATATATAATATTTTATCAAAATACTTGAAAGTAACCCGATATATGGTATAATATTATTACAAAGATTTAAATCACATATTTTTATGTTCTAAAGCACTTAGAAACTATGTTTCTAAAGAAAGACACGAAAGGGAGTTGGACATTATGCGTTATATTATTAGCGGAAAAAACATTGACGTGACAGAAGGATTAAAGACAGCAGTTTATGAGAAGATTGGGAAACTAGAAAAGTATTTCACTCCTGAAACAGAAGTTCATCTAACATTAAGCGTTGAAAAAGACAGACAAAAAATTGAAGTTACTATACCAGTGAAAGGAAACATAATAAGAGCAGAGCAAGTTAGTAATGATATGTACGTTTCAATAGATTTAGTCGAAGAAATTATTGAACGTCAATTAAAAAAATATAAGAATAAAATAGTAGATAAAAAACAAGCAAACGGGCATTTTCAGGATTCTTATATTGAAAAAGAGTATAAAGAAGATGATTCCATTGAGATTGTAAGATCTAAAAGATTTGCCATGAAGCCAATGGACGCAGAAGAAGCCTGTGTACAGATGGAATTACTAGGACATAATTTTTTTGTATTTCGTAATGCGGAAACAGATGAAGTTAATGTAGTTTATAAAAGAAAAGGAAACACCTATGGTTTAATAGAACCAGAATTCTAAAAATTAAAGCCCTCGTTTCGAGGGCTTTTTATAATATTGTTCTAAACAGAAATATTCACAAATTCTTTTTACAATGATAGGCAAAAATTTCTTGAATCATTATTCTTTAAGTGATATACTAATGTTGCAATCAATTTTATACTAATAATTATATTAATTATAATTGTATATACTACATTTATTAAAATAAAAAACAGGAGTGGAAAAATATGGGATTATTTGACAAAGTATTTGGTACACATAGCGATAGAGAATTAAAAATTGTAAAACCAATTGTGGATCAGATAGAAGCATTAGAACCGGAATATGAAGCACTATCAGACGAAAAACTAAAAGCTAAAACAGTTGAATTTAAAAACAGGTTAAAAAACGGAGAAACGTTAGATGATATATTAGTTGAGGCCTTTGCAACTGTAAGAGAAGCTTCTAAAAGAACACTTGGAATGAGACATTACAGAGTGCAGCTTATTGGTGGTGTAATACTTCATCAAGGAAGAATATCAGAAATGCGTACAGGTGAAGGTAAAACATTAGTATCAACTTTGCCAGCATACCTAAATGCACTTTCAGAAAAAGGCGTTCATGTAGTTACGGTTAATGATTACCTTGCAAAACGTGATGCTGAGTGGATGGGGCAGATTCATGAATTTTTAGGCTTAAAAGTTGGTGTGGTTCTAAACCACATGGAAAGTGAAGAAAGACGTGAAGCATATAATTGTGATATTACCTATGCTACGAACAATGAATTAGGTTTTGATTATCTAAGAGATAATATGGTCATATACAAAGAGCAATTAGTTCTAAGAGATTTAAATTACGCTATAATTGACGAGGTTGACTCGGTTTTAATTGATGAAGCAAGAACGCCACTTATAATTTCAGGCCAAAGCGGTAAATCTACTAAGCTATATGAGGCATGTGACATACTTGCTTCACGTTTGGTAAAAGGTACAACAAGCGGTGAATTAACAAAAATGGCAGCAATTATGAGAGAAGAAATTGAAGAAGACGGTGACTTTATTGTTAATGAAAAAGATAAAGTTGTAAACCTTACAGCAGAAGGTATTAAAAAGGTTGAAAGCTTCTTTAACATAGAGAACTTAGCAGATCCTGAACATCTTGAAATCCAGCATAATATTATTTTGGCTTTAAGGGCACATAACTTAATGTTTCGTGATAAGGATTATGTTGTTAAGGACGATGAAGTTTTAATTGTAGACGAATTCACTGGAAGAATTATGCCAGGAAGACGATATTCAGATGGTTTACATCAGGCAATTGAAGCTAAAGAGCATGTAAAGGTAAAAAGAGAAAGTAAAACTTTGGCAACAATTACATTCCAAAATTTCTTTAACAAATATGATAAAAAATCAGGTATGACAGGTACAGCTCTTACAGAGGAAAAGGAATTCAGGGACATATATGGTATGGACGTTATTGTTATTCCAACTAATGAGCCTGTTGCAAGAATTGATCATCAGGATGCTGTTTATAAAACTAAGAAAGAAAAATTAGGAGCAGTAATAAATGACATTATAGAATCACATAAAAAGGGTCAGCCGGTTTTAGTAGGTACAATCACAATTGAATCATCTGAAGAGATTAGTGATATGCTAAAAAAACGAGGAATTGTCCATAAGGTTTTAAATGCTAAGTTTCATGAATTGGAAGCAGAAATAGTTGCTGACGCAGGTCAAAGAGGTGCGGTTACTATAGCAACAAACATGGCAGGTCGTGGTACTGACATTAAGCTTACAGAAGGAGTTGCAGAGCTTGGAGGGCTTAAAATAATCGGTACAGAAAGACATGAGTCAAGACGTATTGATAATCAGTTAAGAGGTCGTGCAGGTCGACAAGGAGATCAGGGTGAATCTAAGTTTTATATAAGTATTGAAGATGATTTAATGCGATTATTTGGTCAGGAAAGATTAATGAATATGTTTAATTCTGTGGGTCTTCCTGAAGGAGAAGAGTTACAACATAAAATGTTAACTGGTGCAATAGAACGAGCTCAGAAAAAGATTGAAAACAATAACTATGGAGTTCGTAAAAATCTTCTTGAATATGATCAGGTAATGAATGAACAAAGAGAAATAATATATGCAGAAAGAAGAAAAGTGCTTGATGGAGAAAGCATGAGAGATTCTATTTACAAGATGATTACTGATTGTGTAGACAGTGCAGTTGATACCTGTATATCAGATGATCAGGTTGCTGATGATTGGGACTTACAAGAATTAAACACTTTATTGCTTCCAATAGTACCTCTTAAGCCAGTAGAACTTACAACCGAGCAAAAAGCACGTATTAAGAAAAATGAACTAAAACAGCAGTTAAAAGAAGCAGCAGTTAAATTATATGAAGATAAAGAAGCTGAATTTTCAGAAATAGAACATCTTCGAGAAATAGAACGTGTAATTTTACTAAAGGTAATTGATATAAAATGGATGGATCACATTGATGATATGGATCAATTACGTCAGGGAATCGGTCTTCAAGCCTATGGCCAAAAAAATCCGCTAGTTGAGTATAAATTCAGCGGTTTTGATATGTTTGACGAGATGACTACAGCAATCAGGGAAGAAACTGTAAAAGCACTGCTTCACGTTAGAATAGAGCAAAATGTTGAACGTGAACAGGTTGCAAAAGTTACAGGAACAAATAAAGATGAAACTGTTCAACAAGGACCATACAAAAGAAAGCAGGCAAAAATTGGAAGAAATGAACCATGCCCATGTGGAAGTGGTAAAAAGTACAAACAATGTTGTGGCCAATAATAATTTAAAGAGGTGAAAGTAATGGTTGAACTAGATGGGTTCAAATACACTTTAGGCACATTTGATAAGAGATTACTAGAAGTAAGGGATTCACTTTGACTTAAGCAATAAAAGACTAAGAATTGAAGAAATCGAAAGAATTATGGAGTCTCCCAATTTTTGGGATGACACTGAAAGTTCTCAAGAAAGTATGAAAACACTTAAAAACCTTAAAAACGTTGTTGAAAAGTATGAAGGTCTTGAACAGGAATATGAAGATATTGAAACCTTAATTCAAATGGGTTATGAAGAAAATGATGAAAGCTTAATACCAGAGATAGAAGAATCCTTAAATCGTTTTAAAGAGGAGTTTGAAGCACTAAGAATTAGTACACTTTTATCAGAGGAGTATGATAAAGATAACGCCATTTTGACTTTACATGCTGGTGCAGGTGGTACAGAAAGCTGTGATTGGGCAAGTATGCTTTATCGAATGTACTGTAAATGGTCGGATAAAAAAGGTTTTACAACCGAAGTCATAGATTATCTGGACGGAGAAGAAGCCGGAATAAAATCAGTTACGGTTCAAATTAATGGCGAAAACGCCTACGGATATCTAAAGAGCGAAAGAGGTGTTCATAGGTTAGTTAGAATTTCACCATTTAATGCAGCCGGAAAAAGACAGACTTCCTTTGTTTCATGTGATGTAATGCCAGACATTGAAGAAGATGTAGACATTGAAATTAATGAAGACGATTTAAGAATAGACACTTATCGTTCAAGCGGAGCAGGTGGTCAGCACGTTAATAAAACATCTTCAGCTATAAGGATAACCCATATTCCAACAGGAATAGTAGTTCAATGTCAAAATGAACGTTCTCAGCATTCAAATAAAGACAAAGCTATGAAAATGTTAAAGGCAAAGTTATACATTATAAAACAACAGGAAAACCTAGAAAAGGTTTCTGACATAAGAGGAGAAATAAAAGAAATTAATTTTGGAAGTCAAATTCGTTCTTACGTAATGCAACCTTACACCATGGTCAAAGACCACAGAACCAACGAAGAAGTTGGCAATGCCTTAAGTGTACTTGATGGAAATATTGACCCATTTATTAATGCCTATTTAAGATGGAACAGTATTGGAAAAAACAAGGAAAACCAGTAGTTACTAATCAGCAAATTTGCTTACATTACAAAACAAAGGGGGATTGACTTATGAATGAAATGAAGCAAGTTATCTTTAAGCTTGATAATGAAGAATATGGACTTGACATTATGAAAGTAAATGCCATAGAACGTTACACAAACATAGTACGTGTTCCCAATGCACCAACATTTATATTAGGAATAATTAATTTAAGAGGGGATGTTATCCCAGTATACAGTTTAAGAATTAAATTTGGTCTATCTTCAAAAAAAGCAGATAATGATACAAAACTTATTATTACAAAGTCTAATGGATTATTGATGGCATTTGAAGTTGACTGTGTAAATGAAATTGTTGAAGTAGGTGAGAGCAATCTTTCTATAGCACCTCCAATTGTACAAAACATAGACACAAAATATATTTACAGAGTAGCCAACATAAATGGTAGAATGGTTATACTTTTGGATATAGACAATATATTAAGTGACGTTGAAAGAAAAAACATAGAAAATATGTTGGAAGAACAATAAACTTACGTAAGATAACTTATAAGATTAAGAAAAAGGTAAGTAGACAAATTATGGTTAATGTGATATAACCTGACTTTGGTATCAGACATTAAAAAATGGTGCAAACTAGATAAAACTAAAAAGGCTGTTGTGAGTACTGAGGCCACTGAAAAAGTCCTTTTCTAAAAAACATTATAAATCTTGAAAAAGTTCAAGTATTTATAGTGTTTTTTTGATATAATAAGAGTATCAATTTTAGGCTGTGCTTATTTATGTTAGAAAGACAACAAAAATTAATTTTAAGTCCATATATGGATATATACAATCTTATGCTACCTTCAGATAATCTACTTAGAAGAATTAATGAACTTATTGAGGAGTGAAAATTGTAAAGTTACTATTTCATTTTGAATAATTTTATAGTATAATAGGGTATGGTATTATTTAGGAGAAAATACTTAGAGGTGATGTATTGAAAAAAGAAAAATGGATTATATATATCATGGCTGGTTTAATAGGAATTGGGGTTATTGCTCTTATATTAATACTATTATTTGGTTCAAAGATGTCTAATAATATACAGAATACAAATAAGGAAACCACAGCAGGAACCAGTAATCAAGTGGAAAATTTTAATACGAAGATACTGGCGGTTGTAAAAGAAATAGACAGTGAATCAGGCTATATTAATTTTTATGATATAAAAAATAATGAAGAAATTAGATTAACTTTTAATGGAGGAACAGAAATACTTGACAAGTATGGTCTTAGTATGGCAATAAGTCAACTAAGTATTGGAGAAATAGTAGAAGCCAATTTTATTGATGAAAAAAAGAAATTAGTAATTATGAAAATATCTAAAGAAGCATGGGAATATAAAAAAATAAATGAATTAAATTTAAACAAAACAGATAAGACAATGAAAATTCTTGGAGAAATATATAAGTACACAGAGAATTTGTTTATTACATCTAACAATAAGTCTATAGGTTTGCTTCAGCTCAATAACAAGGACGAGCTTACAGTAAAAGGTTATGAAAAGGAAGTTTATTCTATAATAGTTGATAAAGGGCATGGGTATATAAGACTTACTAATTATGATGATTTTATAGGGGGTAGTATTGAAATAGGTAATAGTATTATTTTACCTGTAACAAAAGATATGCTAATTGCAGTAACGGAAGGTAACTACAAAGTTATTATAGATAATGAAGGACTTACAGGAATTAAGAATGTTAATGTTTTAAGGGATCAGGAGATGAGCCTTGACTTTGCTGAATTTAAGAAAGAGGTAAAAAAGGTTGGAGGAATAGATTTTTTAATAAATCCATTTGGTGCCATTTTAGAAATAGATGGTGAGGAAGTAGATTATGAAGAAATGATATTACTTGAGTATGGTAATCATAAAGTAAAAGTATCACTAAGCGGATATGTAACATTTGAACAGGAATTAAAGATAGACTCTCCTTATTTAGCATTTACAGTACAACTAAAAGATTTATCCACAACAAATACAACTAGTGCAACACAGTCTACCACTCAGGTGACAACCCCAATAAACCAATTAACAACAGCTAATACAACAACTGAAGATGGTGCAAATTATGAAGAGGTACAAACCGAGCAAATCTCAGAAGGTATAACTGATTTAAATCATAAAATAATAGTTCAAAAACCGGAAAATGTTGATGTATATTTTGACGGAGTAAAACAGGGAACTTCCCCTGTGGAATTTACTAAAAAAACAGGAAACCATGTAATAACAATAAGTGCATCCGGTTATATAACAAAAAGTTACTCAGTAACCATTAAAGATGACAACGAAAATATAACATACAGCTTTCCCAGTTTAGTTAAGGAGTAATACAGCCTAAAGGTTAACAATAAAAAGGAGGATTTTAAATGGATTACAAAAAAATTTATGAGGAATGGTTATCAAACCCTTATTTTGATCAAGACACCAAAAAAGAGTTAGAGGGAATTAAAGATGATGAAAATGAAATCAAAGAAAGATTCTACGCTGATTTAGAGTTTGGTACTGCGGGACTACGAGGAATTATTGGTGCTGGTATAAATAGAATGAATGTATACACAGTAAGAAAAACAACTCAGGGATTAGCTAACTATATTATTAAAGCGGGATTTAAAGACAAAGGAGTAGTAATTGCATATGACTCACGTCGCATGTCTCCTGAATTTTCAGAAGAAGCAGCACTTTGCCTTGCCGCAAACGGAATAAAAGCATATCGTTTTGAGTCTCTTAGACCGACTCCGGAATTATCTTTTGCAGTAAGAGAACTTTCATGTGTAGCAGGTATTAATATTACAGCAAGCCATAATCCGCCGGAATATAACGGTTACAAGGTTTATTGGGAAGATGGTGCTCAAATTACGCCACCACACGATAAAGGAATTATGGATGAAGTAAAAGCAGTTACAGACTTTAATACAGTTAAAACAATGGACAAAGACAAAGCTGTAGAAGAAGGTCTTTATATAACTATTGGTGCTGATATTGATGACAGATACATGGAAGAACTAAAAAAACAGGTAATACATTGGGATAGCATAAAAGAAGCAGGAAATGATCTTACAATTGTATACACACCATTACATGGAACTGGAAACATCCCGGCAAGACGAGTTCTTAAAGAAATCGGATTTAACAATGTATATGTAGTTCCGGAACAAGAACTTCCAGATGGAGAATTTCCAACAGTTAGTTATCCAAACCCAGAAGATGAAGCGGCTTTTGAATTAGCACTTAAACTAGCCAAGGAAAAGAACGCTGATTTAGTACTTGCAACTGACCCTGATGCTGACAGACTTGGAGTTTATGTAAAAGATTCAAAAACTGGAGAATACATTACATTAACAGGAAATATGTCAGGATGTCTGCTTGCTGACTATGTAATTGGTCAAACTAAAGAAACAAAAGGATTACCAGAAAATGGTGCATTAATAAAAACCATAGTAACATCAAATATGGCAGATGCAATAGCAAAGCATTATGATGTTAATTTAATAGAAGTATTAACAGGATTTAAATTTATCGGGCAGCAAATCTTAAATTTTGAAAACACAGGTGTAGGCAACTACCTATTTGGATTTGAAGAAAGCTACGGATGTCTAATTGGAACTCACGCAAGGGATAAAGACGCAATAGTTGCAACTATGGCACTTTGTGAAGCAGCAGCTTATTATAAAACAAAAGGTATGACACTTTGGGATGCAATGCTTTCAATGTATGAAAAATATGGATACTACAGAGATGACATAAAGTCAATAACTCTAAAAGGAATTGAAGGGTTAGAAAAGATTCAATCAATACTTGAAACATTAAGAAATGAACCTCCTACAAAAGTAGGTACATATAAAGTGTTATCTGCAAGAGACTATAAGAAAGACACAGTTAAAAACCTTGAAACAGGGGAAGTTACACCAACTGGACTTCCAAGCTCAAACGTACTTTACTATGACATGTCAGACAATGCTTGGTTATGTGTAAGACCATCAGGAACTGAGCCTAAAGTAAAATTTTATTATGGAGTAGTTGGAACAAGTTTAGAAGATGCTAAAGAAAAATCAAAGGAACTTGCAGACAGCGTAATGGAAATGATAAATAAAATGATGTAGTATTTGGAATTCGTTCATATTGACTATTTGTATGGACGAATTTTTGTATTTAAGAACGTTTGCAAACGGACGCTTTGCTTTTTTAGTCTTTCTACGCAAAGCTGTTTATATATTAATTTACAAGGTTACGATATAAATGAAGAGTATGAAATAATATTAAAGAAAGGAATGGCAAACATAAAATGTTTTGATTTTTTGTTTGTGGCTCAAAGAATATTTAGCATTTACTTGAGCGTTGGTGTAAAATATGGAAATAGTAGAAATTTTAGACGAACTATCAATCCTTGGAACTGAACGGAATAAGAAGTTGAGTATGGGGCAGGGAGCGAAAGAACCTTTATTTGGAGTAGCTACTGGTGCAATGAAGCCAATTGCAAAAAAAATAAGAATGAATCAAAATATTGCAGAGGAGTTATATGCAACAGGTAATTATGATGTAATGTATCTTGCAGGTATGGTGGCTGATCCTAAGGTTATGACAGAAGATGATTTTGAGCGTTGGATAAATGAAGCATATTTTTATATGATCTCAGATTATATAGTGGCTGTAACTTTAGCAGAATCTGATTTGGCTGAAGAAATATCTGATAAATGGATCGCAAGTGGAGAAGATTTAAAAATGTCAGCCGGATATAGCTGTTATTGCTGGATGCTTGGTAACCGCCCTGACAGTCAATTTGATAAAGAAAAGTTATATAAAATGTTGAATAATGTTAGGAATATAATTTATAGTCAGCCTGAAAATACAAAATATGCTATGAATAATTTTGTATGTACTGTTGGAATATCATACAAACCTCTTCATAATGAAGCCCTGGAGGTGGCAAAAGAAATAGGGGTAGTTTCTGTTGTGCGTAATAAAACAAAATGTAGTGTACCTATAGCATTGGATTATATTCAAAAAGAAGCTGTCAAAGGAAGAATAGGTTTTAAAAGAAAAAATGTTAGATGTTAGTTTTGCCAGTTTATTTCTCTTCATTATTGATGTTAATACTTAAAACAGCAACTAAAATCAAAAATGATATTTTAATCTATTTTATAATAAAATAGAACGGTGGTGATGATAATGTACGAGTGGCATAAACAAATTCAAACAATAGTTGACAACATTGACGAAAGTATAAAAAGAAAAGAAGACGAACTCCTTACTTTAAGTTTCTTATCTAAAAATCTAGGATATTCTGAATTTTATACAACTAGAAAATTCAAAGATCTTTCTGGAGTGTCTTTTAGAGAATATTTGCACCTGAGGAAGCTTGCTTTTGCATTAATTGAGGTTAGAGATACCAATAAGAAGTTTATAGATATAGGAATAGATTATGGTTTTTCTTCTCATGAAGCATTTACAAGGTCATTTAAAAAGGTTTATGGACTTACTCCAAAAGAATTTAGGAAGAATCCTGTGCCAGTAGTACTTCGTACAAAAATCAATACCTTTGACCGTTACATTTTAGGCATAGGAGAGATTGGAATGATTAAATCAACAGAGGAAATTAAAATCTATTATGTATCTATACCTGCACACAAATATTTACATATTAAAAATTATGAAAGTAATGGATATTTTGATTTTTGGGAAAAACAGGAGAAGATACCAAATCAAGATTGCCATACTATCTGTGGGCTTTTGGATAGTATTAAAGGTAAGCTAGATGGTAAGGATGGTGTAATTGGAGAATATAGTGGTCAGATTATGGCACATATATTTGAAGAGGATGGCAGATGTGCCGAAGCATATGGTGTCAGACTCCCAATTAATTACAGTGAAAAAATTCCTGAGCAAATGCAATTAATTGATGTATGTGAAGCGGAATATATTGTTTTTGAACATGGGCCATTTGACTATGAGCAAGAAAGTGAAACTGTTGGAGATAAGCTTGAAAGGGCAATTAATTCATTTGATTTTTCAGATATGGAGTATAGTTTAGACGAAAATGAAGGTAGAATTTCTTATTTTTACCATGATCCAGAAAGCTTTGAAAAAATTATTAAACCTGTAACTAGAAAAAATAAAAATAAATAGCAACCGAAATTTAAGAAAAATGGACATCAAATCATGAATAGAATGATTTGATGTCCATTTTTTTACAAGCATTTGCAAGCAAAGTCTTGACAAAACATAAACGCTTCGTCCGCCGGTCTGCACTGTGCGGATAATTAAAAGGATTAAATGAGTATATGTAGCAATAAATTTTGTATCCTTTAATTTTCATTTTGAATAAATAGAAATAAACTGGAAACAATATATAGATAGTAAAGAAAATGGAGGTACATATGTTAATATTAAACAAAATAAAGGAAAACAAAAAAGGTATACTAATTCAGTTATTACTCATTCTATCATCATTATTTATAGGCCTTTTTATCAGTATAGTACATAATTCAAAAATATCTCAAGCAATGACTATACAAGAAGGAATAGCCAAAGAAATTATTAGATTCCATGTAATAGCAAACAGTGACACAAAAGAGGATCAAGAATTAAAAGTGAAAGTAAAAAATAAAGTCATAATAAAAATGCAAGAATTACTGGCAGATTCAAAGGATATAAACACAACCAGAGACGTAATTCTAGACAATATTAATACCATTGAAGCAATTGCATCTGAAGTTATAAAAGAAAATGGATATAATTATTCAATAAAAGTATCTCTTACAAAGTGGAATTTTCCAATAAAGCAGTATGGAGATATGATATTTCCTGCAGGAGAATATGAAGCACTGAGAATTGAAATAGGAGAAGCAAACGGCAAAAATTGGTGGTGTGTTATGTTTCCATCTCTTTGCTTTGTTGATGCAACACATGGTGTAGTAGATGATAAATCAAAAGAGCAATTGAAAAATATATTAACCGATGAAGAATACAATTCTATAACAAAATCAAATAATAAACCAATAAAAGTAAGGTTTAAAATAGTTGATAAAATAATGAAATATTGGCATAACTGAGTTTAAAATATAATATTGGTCAAAATATTCATATAAAAAATTCGATCCCTCCCCTCTTAATTATTGAAATTAATTTCAAATTAGTATTGAATAATTACCAAAGAAATAGTAAACTTGTATATAGCACTAAAATACTATATTATGTCCCATTATAAAAAAAGTATAAATGGTGTAATAAATTCATACAATTGTAGGTATACAGGGTAAGAAAGGATATGAATATATGAGTAAAAAGACAATAGCAGTATTATTTGGTGGACAGTCATCAGAACATGAAGTATCATTGGTATCAGCTACAACAATAATTGCTAATATAAATAAAGACAGCTATGATGTAATAATGATAGGAATAACTAAAGATGGAAGATGGTTAAAGATTGATAATGTTGAAGATCTTAAGTCGGGACAATGGATAAATAGTAAGTATACAGCAATAATCTCACCTGATTCTAGTCATAAGGGGCTATTAATACTAAGTGAAAAAAGTTATGAAATAAAAAATATAGATGTAGTATTTCCTGTACTGCATGGGAAAAATGGTGAAGATGGAACCGTACAAGGGTTATTTGAACTGGCAGGCATTCCATATGTAGGATGCGGAGTACTTGCATCCAGCGTTTCAATGGATAAAATATCTACTAAAATTATAGTTGAATCATTAGGTATCAGACAGGCGAAATATGTAGCCATTACAGGGTATGACGAAAAGGATATAATGGATTATGTCAGTAGGATTGAAGAAAAACTTAACTATCCCGTATTTGTGAAACCATCAAATGCAGGATCATCAAGGGGAGTATCAAAGGCACATAACAAAGAAGAATTAATAACAGCTTTAAAGTTTGCTAAAGAACATGATAGAAGAATCTTAGTTGAAGAAACAATTGTCGGCAGAGAGGTAGAGTGTGCAGTACTTGGAGGAAGTAATCCAAAAGCCTCCAGAGTTGGAGAAATAATTGCAGCAGCAGAATTTTATGACTATGATGCAAAATACAATAACGATGATTCCAAAACAATAATTACACCAGACTTTCCTGAAGGAATAGAGGATAAAATTCGAGATAATGCAATGGAAATCTTTAAGGCAGTAGGAGGATATGGACTATCAAGAGTAGATTTTTTCTTAGAAAAAGAAACTAATCAAATTGTATTTAATGAAACAAACACACTCCCTGGATTTACTTCAATAAGTATGTATCCAATGCTTTGGGAGTCTATGGGACTTGGAAAACCTCAATTAGTTGAAAAGCTTATACAATTTGCATTTGTAAGAGATAAGGACTAAGGAGGAGATTATGTTGAATAATTCACCAATAGGTGTATTTGATTCAGGAGTGGGAGGACTTACAGTAGTAAGAGAGATTATGAGGCAATTGCCCAGTGAAGACATAATCTATTTTGGAGACACAGCAAGAGTGCCATATGGCTCAAAATCAAAAGAAACCGTAATTAGATATTCAAAGCAAATAGTATCTTTTTTACAATCTAACAATGTAAAGACAATAGTAGTAGCATGTAATACTGCAAGTGCATTTGCATTAGAAGCTATTAAAAAGGATATAAACATACCTGTAATAGATGTAGTAAGACCAGGAGCAAAAGTGGCAGCAGAAACAACAAAAAATGGAGTAATAGGAATAATTGGAACAGAAGGAACCATTAATAGCAGGGTATATAATGAATACATAATAAGCAGAAACAAAAACTTAAATGTCATAGGAAAAGCTTGTCCTTTGTTTGTACCGTTGGTAGAAGAAGGCTTCATAAATGACCATGTAACCGATGAAATTGCATCAAGATATCTCAATGACCTTATAAAAATGAATATAGATACCCTTGTGCTTGGATGTACCCATTATCCTATACTAATAGAAACAATAAGTAAATTAGTGGGAAAAGATGTTAGTTTAGTAAATCCTGCCTCAGAAACCACAAATGCCCTAAAGGAACTGCTATCAGAAAACCAAATGTTAAACCACAGCCACCAAGGCACTTACAAATTCTTTGTCAGCGACAGTGCAGAAAAATTTAAAAACCTGTCCAGTACCATCTTATCCTATGATGTAGAAGATGTAACCAGCGTAAAATTAGAATAAAGTAAATATCCAAAAGACAACGAGGTGCTAAATGACTAAAGATATACTAGTATCCATATCTGGTCTTCAATATGACATAGATGAAGATGAGCCGGTTGAAATTGTTACAGTAGGTAACTACTATTATCAAAACAACAAGCATTATATCATCTACGACGAGGTAATTAAAGATATTGAAGGAATAACAAAGAATACAATAAAAATAAATAGTAAAAAAATTGACATTCTAAAAAAGGGAGTAAATAATGTTCACATGGAATTTGAACAAGGCAAAAAAAACATGACCTACTACAACACTCCGTATGGCGATCTCCTAATAAGTGTCAATACCACCCAAATAGAACTAATAGAACTGGAAAACTATATTAATGTAAAAGTAAACTATGGATTGGAAGTAAATTACACATATGTATCAGATTGTTCCATAGAAATAAATATCAAAGCATTGCAAAATAGGTCTTGAAATTATTAATTTAAATATGACATAATATAAGCAAAGATAACTATAAATAGTCGTCTTAAAGGGTAATATGAAAGAGAGTGCGTGAACACTCCCTTGTCATAACATAGTGTTAGCAGTATTATGACTGAACCCTTAATTTATTAATCGGGAAAAAATAAGCCATACCGTGCTGGGGTGGCTTATTTTTTTTTGTTTTTATTAGTTATGTAAATTATCACCACTGTAAGAATTAAATATATCAATTCAAAATCAGATAGAGTAATCGTCAAAAAAAGATGCCAACTTAAGCATCTTTTTTTGGTCTTTTAAATTTACTTGTAATATTTTGCATAAAGGACTTCTTTTTTTCAGGAGCAGTAAGATTACCTCTTAAGCCTTTAACGTCCATAATGTAGATTCCGCTTACCAAAGCCTTAACTTCTTGTTTAACTGGAATCAAATCAAATATCTTTTCATCACAGATAAGTGACATAACCTTAGGACCTACTTTAGCCTTTACAATAGGCATCTTAGTACCACGTAAGTATTTAGGTGTTTGTTCTACAACCATTTTAGGGAGATTAGTATCTTTTAATTTCATACGCTTTTTATCAATTATCAGCATAGAAACATTTTGTGCAGACTCTCTAAGCTGAGCTTGCTGTGCATTAGATTTTTTTTGCATTCTAGTACCATATATTCCTAAACCTATAAGTAAAATCAATAAAACAGCGAAAACAATTAATGAAACAATTAACCAAGTACTCAAAATTATACCTCCTTTTTCCAAATCGTAATAATACTATTGTACCATCTATTAATAAAAAATGAAATACTTAAATTTAAATTAAATCATTATTTTTAATAAGCATATCTTTAATAATATTTTGAGTATAAGAGCCTAAAAACTTTTTCTCTTCTTTTGTAAGGTCATTAACATAGATAGGTTTACCATATTCAATAATTACATGAGCCTTTTTTACCCAGTTACCATTCTTTTCAAACAGTGATTCAGTATTAGTAAATGCTACCGGAATTATAGGGCATCCTGTTTTTTCTGCCATTTTTAAACTGCCCTCTTTAAATTCAAACATTTCATCAGTTGGGTTACGGGTTCCTTCGGGGCAAATAAACATTGAATATCCCCCTTTAATATAATCAATTCCAGTTAACATTGTTTTTAAACCTGCACGCATATCATCTCTGTCTAGGAATAAACAGTTGATAAATTGCATCCATATTCTTAGAAAAGGAATCTTTGCCATCTCTTTTTTTGCAATAAATCCAGCCCAAGTAGGAACTGTAGCTAAACCTAAAACAATATCAAAATAACTTCTGTGGTTTGATACATAAAGGTAAGTTCCACTTTTGTCAATATTTTCCCTTCCTAAAACAGTATACTTGCCGCCAGTAATTAAAAGTACAATCTTAATGGCAAATCGGACTATATGATAAGAGTTTACTGCTCTAAGTTGTTTATTAAACTTGCCAATAATAATTTCAACTAAAAATAATGGAATACTTATTATAAAGAATAAAATCAAAAATATCCCTACAATAATAGTACGCATAAGAAACCTCCTTTTGGGCATAAATAAAATAAGAAATGATTTCATTATTAAGTATCCTTAAAATGAAATCATTCCTATTATAACATATTACAACATAAGGCTGCAATATAAATATTAAAATATGTAGGGACTATTTCCTACCAAAAAGTTCAACCGTGCGATTGATTTCTTTAGCCAATTCTTTAGTTAATACATCCTCTTTAAATCTCCATGCCCAGTTATTATCAGCTACTCCAGGAGTATTCATTCTAGCCTTAGTACCAAGGCTTAGATAATCTTGAAAAGGAACAATAGCAAACTTAGCTACACAACCAAGACAAACTCTTATAAAATCCCAGCTTACATTTTCTGCATCTGTATGCATATATTTTTTGATTTTAATTTTAGAAGCTCTTGAAGCACCTTTATACCATCCAAGTGTAGTATCATTGTCATGAGTTCCTGTGTAACAAACACAATTTTCGTTGTAATAATGTGGGAGAAAATCATTCTCTTCAGTATTATCAAAACCAAATTGAAGCACCTTCATTCCAGGAAAATTAAATGTGTCACGTAGTTTAAGAACCTCTGGAGTAATTAATCCTAAATCTTCAGCTATAATTGGAAGATTCTCACCTAATTCTTTTTCAATTGCATAGAATAAATCTTCACAAGGCCCTTTAAGCCATTTACCATTTATTGCAGTTTTTTCACCATATGGAATAGCCCAATATGCTTCAAATCCTCTGAAATGGTCAATTCTAAGGTAATCTACCATAGTAAGCTGACTTTTAATGCGGTTAATCCACCATGCATATCCTTCTTTTTTATTAGCTTCCCAATCATATAAAGGATTACCCCACAACTGACCGGTAGCACTAAAATAATCTGGTGGAACTCCTGCAACAACAGTTGGAAAGCCTTTAGAATCTAACTGGAACAATTCTTTATTAGCCCAAACATCAGAGCTGTCTGATGAAACAAAGATAGGAATGTCACCAACTACTTTTATTCCCTTTTTATTAGCGTATTCTTTTAATTTATACCATTCTCTAAAGAAGATAAATTGAATAAAATTATAGTATTTAATACTTTCTTCAAACTCTTTTTGCCATGTTTCTTTAGATTCTTCAGTTGGGAATTTATATTTCTTTTTCCAATCCAGCCATGAAACTCCTCCATGAAAATCTTTTATTGACATAAATAATGAATAATCCAATAACCAAGAGTTTTCCTTTTTACAAAATGTTTCATATTCAGAAATTAATTTTTTGTTTTTAGTCACTAAGAATCTGCCAAAAGCCTTTTTCAATAATTCAGTCTTAAAAATTATAGCAGGGCCATAATCAACTTTAAGGGCGTTCCATTTTGGCATAGACTTTAAATCAGACTTAGTTAGTAATTCAAGGCTAAGTAAATCATCTGGGCTTATGATTAGTGGTTGACCTGCAAAAGATGAAAAAGACTGATAAGGAGAATCTCCATATCCGGTTGGTCCCAACGGTAAAAGTTGCCATAATTTTTGTCCTGAACTTGCTAGAAAGTCAATAAATTTATATGCCCCTTCTCCAAGATCTCCAATTCCATATGGGCTTGGAAATGAAGTTGGGTGTGCTAATATACCTGCAAAACGATTGCTTCCACCCACTCTAGATTCTACTGATTTTTCGCTCATTATATCCTCCTACTTCATGCAATAAATGCATTTTAAACAAAATTTTGAAACGTTTCAATTTATAATAATATTATACAAAACAAAACGAAAAAATACAAGTATAATCTATACAATTTTTGCAAAAATTATTTGGTTTGGATAATAATTTTATAGATTTTAACAATAAAACCGAAATTTTATTTGTTTCAAAAAGAAAGATTTTTCGGAACTGATTTTAATTTTAAGCTGATTAAAAAAAAGTAAATAAAGGGAAAAAATTAAGCCCATTAAAACGAATATAAATACTTCCTACATTTTAATGGGCTTAATTTTTGAAATTTAATTTACTACTCTAATTATTCATCTGTAAGATTATCATATGACATTGCTTCTAAGTCGGAGGTGCGAGGCTCGATTTCAAAATACTCTTCAAGAGTTAAATCTTTTTCTGTAAGTACCTTAGCAAGCTCTTTACCCACATATCTAATATGCCAAGGCTCATAACTATATCCTGTAATTGAGGATTTTTCGGAGGGATAACGAACAATAAATCCGTATAGATAAGCATTTTCAGCAAGCCATATTCCTTCTTTAGTACCGGCAAAAACATCTTCTAATTCGTTTCCAATTGAAGGAGTAGATACATCCATGGCAAGTCCCGTTTGATGCTCACTGTGACCTGGCTTTGCAGAATACTTGTTAGTATATTCTTCACCTTTTTTCCTGACATTGCTTTTATAGATTTGATATTGTCTTTCATAGGAGCGGTATCCGGATATAGCACAAAGGGTAAGTCCTTCATCACTGGCCGCTTTAAACAACTCCTCAAGAGCCACAGCCGCATCCTTACGCAAATATTTATTTTCTGTAATTTTTTTTGATATAAATTTTACATTTGGTATAACTAGATCATCTGGAACATAATCTTGTGGCAAAGAAAAATCTTTATTAACCAGAAATAAAATATTGTCTGGAAATTCTGGTTTAATATTAATAATCTTAGAATTATTAACTTTTGAGCTATTAACTTCTTGTATTTCAATTGTAACATCTTCATTTGCATTTTCTGTAACGTTTAATATATCATTATTCATAGGGGAATCCACCTGCATATTTTCTTCATTATAATAATATTCATTATCATAATTTTTATTACTTGCTTTGGTTGGAGCAGAAACATTAATATAATACATTAGACTACATAAAAGCACAAAAGATAGTATGAGTATAATCTTTTTCAACTGCTCACTTCCTTTGTAAGATTTTTTGTTTGACTTTACATAAAACATTATATCATAGTTAAAAAAAAAATCTACAGGAAATGATAAAAAAATATAGTTATATCTGTAAAGTCAAGAAGTGATTACTAAGTATACCATATTATAAAATATAATATACTTAGCGGCTGATATTTGCACCAATACAAGGGGAGTGAGGAAAAAGGTTTTCTTTAAACTGCCAACTTGCCGTCATGGATTTCAATAATTTTATCGGCATAGGCTGAAACATTAAGAGAATGGGTTACCACGATTATGCATTTATTACTATTATGGGCAAGCTTTTTTAAAGTATCCATAATAGCTGTTTCATTTTTGTGGTCAAGATTGCCGGTGGGTTCATCGGCAATTATCAGGTGGGGGTTATAGGATAAACTTCTGGCAATAGCCACCCTTTGCTGTTCACCGCCGGAAAGCTTAAGTATTTTACGATTAGCAGTTTCTTCATCAATTCCTACACTATTTAAGATTCGGTATCCGTCATGGACTTTATCCTTATTTTTATTTCCGCTTAGGCACATTGATAATAGAACATTTTCAAGGGCAGTATCATTTAAAAGAAGGTTGTAACTTTGAAAAATTACTCCGATTTCTTTTGAACGATAATTGTCCAGATTAATTAGTCTTAAATCTTTCCCTTTATAAAATATTTCTCCTGCTGTATATCTTTGCAGTCCTGAAATAAGGGAGAGAAGAGTTGTTTTTCCTGAGCCGGATTCGCCTACAATAGCATAAAGCTTTCCGGTTTCAAAATCAGTACTTATATTATTTAGAACTTGTTTTGTATTTCCTTTATAAGAAAAAGATACGTTTTTCATAGTTAAAATAGACATTTGTGACCCTCCTTAATTACGTTCAGAAAGTATTTGTGTTGGATTAAACCGCATGATGCTTGATATTGTTGCAATACCAGCTATTAATACTAAAAAGGTTGATATTACAAATAACTCCAAAACAGCGATTGGTGAAATTGCAAAGTTTAAGTTAGATACAATAAATTTAAGAGCAGAGGGAAGCTCTTGCTCCATTTCAAGCTTCATCATAAAATCAATAACCATTGGGTTTACAAAAACACCGGATATAACCGCAAAGATAATACCAATAAAGGCAAGAACTAACATTTCACTTATTAAAAGGGTTGCTACTTTCATTTTAGGCATACCTATTGCCCGCAAAACCCCTATTTCATATTTTCTTTCCCGCAGAGCAAATAAATTAACTAAAAAGATAATGATCATACCGATTGCCGCTATAATTCCAAAAAAGGCAGATACCACAGCAGACATACCGTTGATACCATACAAAGCCTGATCGTAGCGATTGGAGTCATATTCTGCCACATAGTCCTTTGATAAACCTTTTGAATATAGTTCATCTTGAAAAGCAGACAGATCATTAGGATTATTTAATAAGAATGAAGCTGTGGTAAAGGAACCATCAAACTCGGACACGGCTAAAAAATTGGTAATAATATCATTTCTTGTATTAAGTGCAGGGGATCTATGATTTGCCTGTCTGCGTTCTACAGTTGAATCAGAGAAAATTCCTGAAATAGTTAGTTCGCATTTTACTTCTTGCCGTCCCAAAGTAATCTGAATTTTATCACCAATGTTTAGGTGATTTAACTGTGCTAAATCATTTGATATCATGCATTGTGTTGATGTATCAGGAAAGTTTCCTTCTATAATAGACCTTTCACCATAACTAAAATCGTCCATACTTTTCTCATCAAGCATTCCATACAGTCTGGCGTTAGACTTTTGTATGACATTTTTGTTTTCTGTTTCATATTCACCATCTAATAATTCCAAATTACTTATATACACAGGCATTTCTTTATAAAACACATAGCTTTTCAGATAATTGTTCTCAACATATTTTTTATAATCTTCAAATGAAATATTTACTTCAAGCCCAGAGGAGTCTTTAGGTTTAATTGTCACCTCTCCCGAATAGTAATTTGCAGTTTCTTCTTTAATCTGCTTTGTTGCATTAAATATAGTTAAAGCTACAAAGGTAGCCAAAATTACCACTGAGAGCATTAAAAAAATTACTATATTACGGCCTTTATTCTTAAAAAGATTCTTTATTGCCTTTTTAACTAAATACATATTTTCATCCTCCTAAAATTTATTGTCATAATTTACGGATATTAAAGCTATAAATCGTATTAATGTATTATATATTAGGTAAAGTTAATATAAAGGTTGTATTTTCACCAACAATACTTTCTACTTCAATGTTACCATTATGTTTTTCAACAATAGCTTTAACTATAGAAAGTCCTAAACCGCTTCCTCCAAGCTCACGAGAACGTGATTTATCAACACAGTAGAAGGGTTCAAATACTTTATCCAAATCGGATGCTGGTATACCAACACCAGTATCTTTAATAGTAACCACAACACAATCCTTATTATAAACAGCACATATATCAATATAACCGCCTTTTTTATTATATTTAATTGAATTGTTAAGTAAATTGGAAAAAACTCTTTGAAGTAAATGTTTATCTCCTTTAATATTAATAGAATCAATTTGCCTTTTTAATTGTATTTCCTTATTAAGAAGCTCTGTTTGGTTTTCTAAAATAACCACATCAAGAAGTTTGTCTAAATCAAATCTTTCCAGTGTTAAATCTGTTAATTCTCTGTTTATTTCTAAAAGATTATTAACAAGCTGGCTTAGTCTTTCAGCGTTAAATAAAACATCATTTAGTACTTCAAGACATTCCTCGGTATCTATAACTTCATCCATTTGTAAAACCTCAATACTTGAAATTATACCTGCAAGGGGAGTTTTCAATTCGTGAGCGGCATTGGCAGAAAAGTTTTTTTGCAGGATAAATGCTTTTTCCAAGCGATTAACCATACTATTAAATGAAATTGCCAAATCCCATATCTCATCTTTTACTTTTGGAACATTAACACGTATATGAAGATTATTTTCATCCAGATTTTTAACTTCTTTATTTAGGCTAAGAATTGGCCTAAGAGCCATTCCAGAAATAAAATATGTTGCAGCACTTCCCGTTAGGATAATCAAAATAGCATAGGCTAAATTCTTCATAGCAAATTCATCATCTTGTTCACGTTTAATAACAGCTAGTTTTGTTTCACCTGTTTCAGTTTTAATAATTTGAAAATTATCATATATTTTATGAACTTCTTCTTTTGATATATCATAAGTATCACGGGCTAACATAATGGAAATCAAAGCAAAAAGTAAATTTGCAAAAATTAAAATAATTGCCATTATAAGAGTAAGTCTCCATCTAATAGAGATATTATTTAGAATTTTCATCTTTCACCTCCATTAAAAAATACCCCACGCCTCTGGTATTCTTTATAATATCAACCCCATCATTTAATTCGGCCATTTTCTTTTTTAGGGAAAATATATGAACCTTAAAGGAATTAGAAAATAAATCCACATTGCTATCCCAAACATGTTCCACCAGTTCTTCTGCACTAACAACCTTATTTTTATTCAAAGCTAAATACTCCAATATTCCATACTCCTTCTTAGTTAATTTTACAGATCTTCCATTTACAGTTACGGTTTTTAAAGAAGTATTTAATTCCAACGAACCATGACAAATAGTAGTATTAGCTTGTATAAACCTCCTGCGTGTAAGTGCTCGAAGTCTAGCATCCAATTCACCAAAATGAAAAGGTTTTGTTAAGTAATCATTTGCACCATTATCTAAGCCAGCTATTTTATCATCAACCTCGCAACGTGCAGAAAGAATTAAAACTCCGATTAGCTGATCTGTTTTTCGCATAGACTTTAAAACCTCCAAACCATCAATTTTAGGAAGGTTTAAGTCAAGAATTACAGCATCATATTGATTTAAATCAAATAGGATAAGAGCTTCCTCACCGTCAAAGGCAGAATCTGTAGAATAGCCTAACTTTTTTAAACCAATACTTAATGTTTTGTTTAAAATGGTATCGTCTTCAATGATTAAAATTTTCATGTGTATCACCTCAAGAATATATTATCATATATAAGGTTAAATTAAAGTTAAGATATGAAATTTTTTAAATGATTTGGATGAAAATGTCCTTGATTTAGGTTGTGTAGATTTTTCAGATGAATATGAGTGTATATATATCCAATTGTTTGCCTTACCCTCCTTCAGCATGTTTTTTACAAGCCTTTGAGATGCAAAGTCTTGACAAAACATAAACGCTTCGTCGGACGGTCTGCACAATTGGATATATATACACTCATATTCATCTGAAAAATTAATTTACCTCGTTGAAAGGACTTTTTTATTGCACTCTAAACTTTTAGGACTTCTTTTATATAGAATAAATAAGTTTTAAATTTTGTATTTGGAGTAATGCTCATATAAAAAATTGATTTACACATTGAAGATACTAAAAATAAAATTGTTATTAAAGAGCAATAATATATAATATCTTTATAGACTTTGATTTAATATTAATATATAATTTAGTAATGATCGGCTTATCTTTTCTATACTTATTTTGGGTGAGAACTATTGGAAAAGGGAGTAGATTTAGAAGAATTTTAGACGGAAGTTGGGAGGAAAAGGTAAATGAAAAGGATAGAATTATTGGTAATAAAATGTTTATTATCATTGCCATCTTGGATTTACATTGTTTTCAAGTATTCTAAAAATATTGAAAGATATACAGAGGAAAAACGATATAAAGCAATTAGAAAGATTATTAAGAAAATAAATAAAAGAGGAAAGATTACGATAGTTTGTACCGGACTTGAAAACTTACCTAAAGATCAAGGCTATGTATTATTCCCAAATCATCAAGGCCTATTTGATGGACTTGGAATAATTGATACACACGACATGCCTATAACCTTGGTTTCAAAAATAGAGGTGAAGAAAATATTCTTTGTTAGACAAATACTGGACATTCTGCAAGCAAAATATTTAGACAGAGAAGACTTAAGGCAATCAATGGTAATCATGAACGAAGTAACAAATGAAGTTAAACAAGGCAGAAACTATGCAATATTTCCAGAAGGCACCAGATCAAAAAATGGAAATAACACTTTAGAATTTAAGGCAGGCTGTTTCAAATGTGCCATGAAAGCCAAAGCCCCAATTATCCCAGTAGCCCTAGTAGACTGTTTTAAAGTATTCGACAACAACACTAAAGACAAAGTAACAGTACAGATTCATTACCTAGAACCATTATATTATAACGACTACCAGCCTTTAACCTCAAAAGAAATATCTAATATAATAGAAGAAAGAATAAAAGAAGCAATAGAAGAAAATACAAATATACAAAATACAGAAATTCTATAAATAATTTAAACCTCTAATAAAATTCGACAAGGTGTCAATAAACAAACTATTGAACTAAATATTGCAAATATCAGCTTTGCCTCAATAAATACATTGGGGTTTGGCAGAAAAGGATTTTACTGTATTAAAGTCCTTTTCTGCCAAACCCCTTAAAGACTAAAGGGCAAAGCGTCCATCATTCAACCCTCATTTTCCTCCAAATACCTAACATACCAATCCTCAAAAGCCTCAACCGTAAGAGGCTTAGTATAATAATACCCCTGAACAATAGAAACATTTCCCATATCTATCAGTACATCAAGCTGTTCCTTAGTTTCAACCCCCTCAATAAAGATCTTCTTACGCATAACTTGAGAAAGATTAGTAATAGACTTAACAAAGGTTAACTGAAGCTTATCAGTTGCAATGTTATTAATAAATGAACGATCAATTTTAATAATATCAATTGCTCCATCCATAATATTGCTAAGAGAAGAGTACCCAGTTCCAAAGTCATCCATAGCAATACTTACACCAATATCTTTAAGCTCTAACAATTCATCATGAATTGCTCCAACTTCATTCATATCATTACATTCAGCAACTTCAACAACAATAAGCCTTGGGGAAACTCCATTATTCTCAATAGATTCCCTTACAATGTCGACAAAATTATTCTTTTGTAACTGTCTGTTAGATACATTTATATTTAGTTTAAAATCACGGCTTAAGGTAGTCTGCCATTCCTTTAGTTGTTTACATGCTGTTTCAAAAACCCAGGCACCAAGAGGCACAATTAAACCTAAACTTTCTGCAATTGGAAGAAACTGATTAGGAGTTAAAAGACCAAGCTCTTTGCTATTCCAGCGAAGCAATGCTTCAGCTCCAATACATTTGTTCGTTACTATATTCATAATCGGCTGATATAAAAGCTCAAATTCATCCAGTGAATTGAGAACAGTATAACGCAAACAATCCTCAATTTTAACACGTTCTGAAAAACTATCATCTAATTCCCTTGAAAAATATGAAACCGCATTTTTACCGCTTGATTTTGAGTTAAACATAGCAATATCACTATTTTTTACAAGTTCATCTATAGTAGAGCCATCTTCAGGATAAAAGGCAACACCAATACTAGCAGTATAATATTGAGATTCTCCGCCAAATTCCCAAGGCTTTCTAAAACGTGTAAGCAATTTATCACAAAACATTGCGGCTTCATAATCAGTAGCACTATCAAGAATTATTAAAAATTCATCTCCTCCAAAACGATAGAAATATTGATTTGGAATATCCAGTGAATATAAAAATTCACAAACAGACTCTAATAACAAGTCACCATAGCTATGACCGAATGTGTCGTTAACGTTTTTAAAATTATCAATATCAAAAAATATTATTGCTCCATATGCACCTTTTGACAGATGATTCATCATATCTTCACTAAATTGAAGTCTGTTAGGGATTCCAAGTAAAGAGTCATGATATGCTAAATGTCTGATTTTTAATTCTTGCTGTTTTTGAGAGGTAATATCAGTCATAGTAATAAATACAACAGTTCTAGAATCAATCCATCTAGTTAAGGAATATCTGATAAATAGCCATCGGGACAGATCTTCAATGTATGTTTGTCTTGTAAGAGTTTCAATCTCATCATCGCTATCTATTTGATTGTAAAGCATTTTAACCGGACAGTTATCACATTCAGAGGAATTATTAAAAAGATAAGCATGGCAAGGTTTATCATTAGCACACTCAGTCATGGTTAAATAGTCATGTAAGGAATCATTATAAAATATAACTTCGCAAGTAGTAGGATCAACAACACAAATAACATCTTGTAAGGTATTAAAAATTAACTCAAGAGATTGCCTTGAAGTTAAAAGATTTTTGGTTGTTTCTTGTTCTTTAAGCAAATGAATCTGCTCTTTAGTGGCTTCAATATGACCCCATAGTGCTTCAATAGAAGCAGTAGCAGTTTTAATTATTGATATTTCTTTTTGAGTCCATGTATGAGGATTTTGCTTATTAATTACTAAAAAACCTTTGCGACCTCCAAAAGTATTTATCTTAAATGCAATAAATGCTCTTTTATCTATATAATTAAAATATTCATGATATTTCTCATCCAGAGTATTTGTATCATTACATGCAAACACATCATTATCCCAAATACTTAATATAATTTCATTTCTTAATGGATGCTCAGTGATATCAGTCCCAGCTAAAATACCACCCCAGTCTCTAAGCCAAATATGGTATAAATCAAAACTTTTGTTTTCAACATAAATAACATTGGAATCAGCATCAAAGAAGTTACAAATCATTTCAAGAGCCTTATCAAGGGCTACATTCTTATCAAAATAATCGTTAATTATATTATTTAAGTGGGCGATAAAGCCTAATTCGGAAATAGTTGATTTAAGTTCATATTCAACCTCTGATTTTTGTAGCTCATGAGAAGTAATTCTAACCACGTTCTTAAGGATGTTGATTATTTTATCTGTCCATTGTTTTACTTTAGTAATCTGATCAAAAACTACATATCCCATAATATTACAATCTACATAAATAGGAAATATGCAGTAACTAAGTACATGTATTTTTTCCAAGGAGGATTTATGTTGAGCATCTAAGATAGATGTATCATGGCAATATAGAAAGTCACTTTCAAAAAGTTTATAAAAACACTCCTTAGACAAATTTAGGGTGTTACTATCTTCTGGTGAAATGCTAGGGTTTAAATGAATAAAATCAGGATAAGTTAATTCTTTGGAATGATTAAATCTATATATCATTACTCTGTCAATATCAAGAGTGGTTAAAACAGTTTCGCAAATTTGCTTTATGGTATTGCTTTTGTCAGAACTAAAAGTTGCAATATCATATATTTGATTTATAAAATCATTTTCATCTATATTATCAGGAGACAGTTTAGTTGCCTGTATTTGTGAAATAATATTTATAAAGATTTGGGTTATAATCTTAAGTATGTAGTTTTCATTTTCACTCCATTCTGATTCATGCTGTCTAAAATATATTACACAATAATTTTTATCTTCAAGATTAGGAGATGGGATTGCAAAATATGATTTTGCATCGTTGTTATCCAAATATTTTTTACATTCTGTATACTCAGAGTTTGAGTACGAAACAAAAGCAGTTTTGCCTGAATTTATACAGGATTTAAGTATAGGCAATGTAGCTACATCGGGTGGTGTTGTTTCCTCAGACATATTTAGATATTTTTTAAAGTTCCAGTTATAAGATGATGCTACTTTCGTTTCTTTTGAATTGAACTCAATTATAGATATTTTACATAAATTAAAAAAATCATAAGTCTTTTGAGCTATATTAGTTAATGTATCATAATTATGGGCATCTTTAGTTGATATATGTATAATTTCTGAAAGAAAAGCATGTTCTTTTACAATAGTTGATTCCAGCATAAAAAATTAACCTCCAATTCTTTATTATATTTTTCTTTCCACAGTATTAGTGATATTATACTACAGTATAGCTAAAAAAACAAATATAAAAAAATTATTTTAGAGTATAAATCCCACCATTTTACAAATACTAACCTTACAACACAATTAGTATATGGAGGAATTTAGATGAAAGCGACAGGAATAGTAAGAAGAATAGATGATTTAGGAAGAGTTGTAGTTCCTAAGGAAATTAGAAGAACTTTAAGAATAAGAGAAGGAGATCCGCTTGAGATCTTTACAGACAGAGAGGGAGAAATTATTTTGAAAAAATATTCTCCAATTGGAGAGTTAAGTGCATTTGCAAAACAATATGCAGACTCTTTAGCACAGACTACAGGTCATATTATTTGTATAACGGACAGAGATCAATTAATTGCAGTTTCTGGAGGTGCAAAAAAGGATTTGGTGTCCAAGCATATTAGTAAACCTCTTGAAGAAGCAATTAACGAAAGAGAGAGTATAGTTGCTTCTAAAGATGATAAAAACTATATTAATATTACAAATGAAGATCAAGATGATTATACATGGGAAGTTATCAGTCCGATTATTTCAGAAGGAGATGCTATTGGAGCAGTAATATTGCTGACAAAAGATCCTAAAACTAAAATGGGAGAGACTGAACAAAAAATTGCAAGTTCCGCTTCAGGTTTTTTAGGAAGACAAATGGAACAATAGGTATAAAGGATTAGATAAAGCCAAATTTTTATCTAATCCTTTTTAATTCTGAGGAAAATCAAACAAAAACATAGTTTTTTTATAAATAAATGTAGAAAATTCCTTGACAAATGGTAAATAAAAGTTTATAAATAGACTGAGGGTGTTGAAAGAACGGCATTTAGTGCTTTAACATCTATAAGACTTATCTTCAGCTTAAGCATTAGGTTGTAGAAGAGCATAAAATAATCGAAGAGATTATGACAAATAAAATTAAAGAAAAGAAAGGGGGTACCTGATTTAGATGAAATACATTGCCTGGCATTGTATTAATAATAATCAGGAATTAATCCATGAACAAAGCAGAATTAGTTACTGCAATTGCAGAAAAAACTGAATTATCAAAGAAAGACTCAGAAAAAGCATTAAAGGCTTTTATTGATGTAGTAACAGAAGAACTGGTTAAAGGCGAAAAAATCCAATTAGTTGGTTTCGGTACTTTTGAAGTTACTGAAAGAGCAGCTAGAGAAGGAAGAAATCCTCAAACTGGTGAAACTATGAGCATTGCAGCTTCAAAAGCACCAAGATTTAAAGCTGGTAAAGCATTAAAAGACGTTATTAACGCTTAATAAGAACATTATTTTGGCGTTCTAATTATTAAATGTTTAATGCAAATAAAAGGTTATTGCATCTGTATTAAGATGTAGTAACCTTTTATTTTTAGAAGGTGGTGAAAATATGAGACTGGATAAATACTTAAAAGTATCAAGATTAATTAAAAGAAGGACAGTTGCAAACGAAGCATGTGATGCAGGCAGAGTGTTAATTAATGATAAACCGGCTAAGGCTTCAGTTACAGTTAAAGTGGGAGATGTTATAGAAATTAAATTTGGTGCAAAGGCAGTTAAGGTTGAAGTATTAGATGTTTCTGAAACTGTCAAAAAAGATGAGGCGAAAGAATTATATAAATATTTATAAGATATAGTCATAAAACTTAATCCTGTTTAATATAATTTATTAAGTAAATTCCGTTTTTAGAGGGATTTAAACAGGAGGTTTATATGGAAGAAAAGCAGATTATTAAAACTCATAAAATAAGCTTAAATAATAGAAAAGCAGGCATAATATCCGGTGTTAATGATGTGTTATCATTTGATGCTAATGAGATATTACTAGAAACCGAACAGGGGCTATTAATGATTAGAGGAGCGGACCTTCATGTAAGCAGACTGACCTTAGAAAAAGGTGAGGTAGATGTAGACGGAAAGATAGACAGTCTAACTTACTCTGACGTGAGTCAGTATAGCAAAACAGGGGAAACCTTTTTGAAAAGATTATTTAAATAGGGGCCAAATAATATATGAGTAGTACAGTAGAGTTTCAAGCACACTTTTTTATGGTATCTGTTTTGTGGGGGAGTTTTATAGTAGTGATATATGATGTCCTACGAATTATAAGGAGAATCATAAAACACTCAAATTTTTTGATTGCATTAGAGGATATATTGTTTTGGGTTGTTAGTAGTATAATAATATTTGTAATGTTATATGAACAAAATGATGGATCAATAAGAGGGTTTGCAATACTTGGTATGGTATTAGGAATGATTTTATACAACTTAACTCTTAGCCGACTTTTGGTTAAGTACTTATCTATGAGTATTAATTTTATAATAAAAATAATTATAAACATAATATCATTTTTATTAAAGCCATTAAAGCTATTAATAAAGACTTTGACAAAGTTTGGGAAAATTATATTCAAGAAATTAAAAAAGATTGGAAAGTTTGTATTTAAGGGATTGAAAAAAGTTAAGAAAACGGTTAAAATGGTTATAAGTAAAAGTTGATTTGATTTAATGGATAAAGGTGATAGTATGAGAAGAAGACGTAGGCATAAAAGTTCGGGAATGTTTGTTGTAATTGCAGTTATTATGATACTGTGTTTTGTTGTGTCATATAGTAGAATAGATTTGGATGCAAAAGCTGCCCAGTATGCATCTAAGATTGTAGAACTGAATGCACAAATTGAAGATGAAAATAACAGAAGTAAAGAAATAGAAGAACTTCGTGTATATATGCAAACTAAAAAATATGTTGAAGAGGTAGCAAGAAAAAAATTAGGATTAGTTAATAAAGATGAGATCATATTTAGAGCAGTAGAATAATAAATGAACCTTTTGAGTCTAACAGGCTTAAAAGGTTTTTTATTTTCTTAATAAACATGAACTTCCTATAAATGACATTTCAATACAAAATCAGGGGATTATGTCAAAAACTTTTTTTGAAATGACTTCACATTTTGACAAACAATTCAAAAAAAATTCTATATAATACGAATCCAAGCGATAAGAAAATATAGGAGGAAGTAAAATGAAGAAAATAAGTATCAAAAATTTATTACTTAGCGGGCTTGGTATTGCTCTTGCAAGAGCTACCATTTTGGGGTTTAATCCTATTGGCGTGGCATACTTTGCTGCAATGTATTTGGAAAAGAAAACCAGATATTTAGTGTTTCCAATGGTAATAATTGGAATGTCAACCTGTATGCCTATGGTAGATGTAATAAAATATGGCATTATTATGCTGCTTATTGCTCTATTAACCAGTATAATTGAAGGAAAAGAAGGGAAAATACCATCTGCCGCAGTGGGAATAATCTCAGGAGTACTAACTAGCATTCTTGCTATAACAAAAGCAGCATTAGACGTAAGTGCCCAGTATTTTATTATTATGGCAATATTAGAAGGTATAATTGTATTTACGATTACAATTGTATTTAGCAAAGGTATTAAATACGTTTTATATGAAAAAAACACAAAACAAATTGGCAATGAAGAATTAATTAGTCTGGCAATAATAGTTGCAGTGGCAACTTATGGAATTCCTAAAGATTTAATATATAATTTTTCAATAGTGGAAACAGCAATATACTTTGCCATTCTTTACTTTGGATATAAATTTGGTTCGGGAGCAGGTGCAATTGCAGGAGCTTTATGTGGCATTGTACTGGGTCTTGAGAGTAATTCAATAAATATTATTGGTGTTATGTGCATCATTGGTATACTTGCGGGAATGTTTAGGGAAACAGGAAGAATATTTACAGCAATAGGATACTGTACAGGTGTGATGGTACTAGGATATTTTTATGAAAGTACATTAATGGAATTATCTGTAATAAGAGCATTAGTTTCAGGTGTATTATTGTTCTTGTTATTACCAAGGAGTATAATAATCAGGACAGAAAGCACGGAAGCTATGGAGGATGATGACACTTACATAAAAGAAAGACTAAAAGAGCACAGGCAAAGCAAATTAAAAGAATTTTCAGAGTCATTTAGCAGATTATCTGGTACATTTAATACCATGACCGAAAAGAAAAGTAATTTTTCAAGGCAGGAAGTAAATGATATATTTGATGATCTTACAGAAAGGATTTGCAAAGATTGCTCAAATTGCGATATCTGTTGGAGAAATGAATTTTACGATACATATAAAGCTGCCTTTAGCATGTTTAGCAGTGCAGAAAAAAATGGAGTCATACAGGAAAAAGATATTCCTAAAAACTTTGCATCAAAATGCATTAACTACAATAAATTCCTAACCGAAACAAACAGAATATTTGAAATAGCCAAAATAAACCTAACCTGGCATAACCGCATGGCTGAAAGCAGGGAAGCTGTAGCTGGTCAATTATACGAGGTAGCAAGCATAATTAATGAATTTTCCTTAGATTTATATGAAACCAAGAATTTAGAAGAAACTAAGGAAAACCAAATTATTAATTTTTTAAGAGGTCATAAAGTATGTACCAAAAAGATTGCAATTTTAGAAAAAAGAAATAAAAAACATGAAATATACATTATTGCAAAAACAGAAAGAGGCAGATGCGTAACCACCAAGGAAGTTGCAAGTTATATTAGTGAAGTAACAGGCAAAAGAATGAAGCCCTCAGATGCCACCAAAAACATTATACCTAAAGAATATGAAACCTGTGTATTTGTGGAAGACACTAACTTTAAGGTTTTATCAGGTGCCGCCCGTGCAATCAAACACAAAGAAACAGTTTCTGGTGATAACTTTTCCTTTTTACAGCTAAATGGACAAACTGCTATGATTTTATCTGACGGTATGGGTTCAGGGCTTTTGGCGTGTAGAGAAAGCGAATCTGTAGTTGAGTTATTAGAACAGCTTATGGAAGCAGGATTCAAGGAGGAATCTGCTATAAAACTAATAAATTCGGTTCTTGTATTAAAAACAGATCAGCAGACGTTTTCTACTATTGACATGAGTGTTATTGATCAATATACGGGTGTTTGTGAATTTATTAAAATTGGTGCATCTACCACATTTATAAAGAGAGATAACTGGGTGGAGACTATCAGATCTACTACGTTACCAATAGGGGTTTTTAATCAGGTGGATTATGATACAGTGGTAAAAAAACTTTATGATGGCGATTTTGTAATAATGGTCTCAGATGGTATTATAGATAGCATTATTGATTATGATAAAGAAGCTATAATTGAAAAAATAATTATGGAAAGTGAAAGTCAAAATCCACAGGAGTTGGCAACGGAAATTCTCAATAAGGCACTTCAATATAGTAATAATAAGGCTATTGATGATATGACTGTGCTGGTTTCGGGGATTTGGAAAAAATAGTGGTTTGCTTATTGATTTATAGGTGTGAAGGAGAATGATAAAGGTCATTGATTTTGTCTCACTAAATGAAACATTATAAACTTAAAGATATTTTTAGTTAACAAATAGACAATACAATAACGCGGGAGAGCCATAATATTTAATAATCTTGAATATTATGGCTCTCTGTAATGACATTGATTTTACTCTTATGATTATTTTCTAAAGTTAATATTTTATAGGCATTTAGGATAGTATTTTTGTTGAAAATTTTATATAATTATAGTAAATCTATAATAAAATATTGTAAATAAATGGATTGGAATTAGATTTTACGTTAAGGGAGGAAATCATTATATGTTAAAAATAATTATATGTGATGATGAAGAGTATATACAAGAAGAAATTAAAGAACTTATATTTATGATGTCAAATGAAATTAATGAAAAATTTTTTATTACAACATTCAGTAGTGGTGAGGAATTAATAGAAAAATACAGTATCGATACAGATATTTTATTTTTAGACATATCTATGGGAAAAACAGATGGTATTCATACAGCACAATATATTAGAAAAATAGATGAAAAGGTGTTGATAGTTTTTATTACTTCTGTTATGGGTAAGGTGTTTGATGCTTTTAAAGTATCAGCACATGATTTTTTATTAAAACCAATTCATCCAAAAGTATTTAAAAGTGAATTTATAGATATTGTAAAAAAAGCTAAAAACAATAAAGAAAGAGTAATTGAAATTAAAAATGATAAGGGATATTATAAAATAGATCTTAATCATATTAGTTACATAACAATAGAAAAAAATGCAAGAAACATCTCAATTGTAACAAACAATGGGACAATATTTTCCAGTTATAGCTTAAGTGAAATTGAATATAAGTTAACTGACAAAGGTTTTTATAGGTGCCATAAAAGCTTTATTGTTAATGTAACATATATAATTGAAATAAATAAGAATAATCTTATATTGCGTGTTGGTGGAGAAATACCAATAGGTAAAAGTAGAAAAAGTGGATTAAAGCAATATATGATGGAATATTTAGGAGCGAAATTATGAAAAATGAAATACTTTGGATTAGCATAGAACTTATAGTTATAATATTAGAAGTTGTTTATTTTATATATTTTTTTAATACAAGAAATAAAAGATTTACTGATAAAAAAATTACTTTTGTCAGTTATGTAGTATTTTTAATATTAACAATATTCTTAGGGGAAGTAACTAGTAAATTTTATGAACAAGTATTAGTGAACATTATGCTTATGATAATATTGGCTTGTGTTGTTTATAATGAAACAATGAAAAGTAATATTATACGTGTTTTGATTTTTTTTACTACATTATTAATTTCTGATATGATTACAATAGAAATAATAATGCTATTAAGCGATAATCATTCTATAGATGTACAAGCAGATAGAAATATATTACGCCTTCAAGGTATGATTTTGTCAAGGGCATTAACTATATTAATACTATGGATAGAGAAAAAAATATTTGATAAGAAAAACATGGGCATAACATTTTATGATATGCTTTTTATTGTCATACCAACTTGCTCAAATATTTGCATTCTCTTTGCAATTTATGGATTTATGAATTGGAATAAAAATATAATTAGTGAAGAACTGCATATATTATTGATTTTATCACTTTTTATTTTAGTATCAACAATATGTATATTAGTTTTTTCAGAGCATTATTTTAAGATAAAGCAAAAACAAATTGAATATGAAAAAGCAAAGAATCATTTACAGTGTAAATATTTATACTATGAAAATAAAAATAAAATAGAAAACGAAGTTAGAAAGATGTATCATGATATGAAACAACATTTAACATATTTGGAAAGAGGAGATAATAAGTCGAAAGAATATATTAAAAAGATAAATAATAAAATAAAGGCATATGAAAACTATATTAATAGTGGAAATGAAATTTTGGATACAATTATTAGTGATAAAATGACCATAGCGGAAAGAGAAAACATTAGAATGGAATGCGATATTGAATTTGAAGAAGGATATTTTTTAGAGCCAATAGATATAACTTGTATCTTTGGAAATGCTTTAGATAACTGTATTGAAGCATGCCTTGAGATAGAAGATGTTAGTGAAAGGTTTATTACAATTAAATCACGTTGTGAAAATGGATTTATATTAGTAAAGATAGTCAACAGCAAAAAGGGAGAATTAATTTATAATGGGGACAAGATAGAAACAAAAAAGAAAAATAAAAATTCTCATGGATTTGGACTTTCAAATATTAAGGAGGCTGTATTAAACTACAAAGGAATGTTTAAATTAAATGAAAAGGAGGACTTATTTGAGCTTATTATTACTATCCCAATAAGTTAAAGTGTCCATTGACGCATTGTAGAATCCCAGTTACGCAAATTTGTCGATAAATATTTACAATAAATAAGAAAAATGCTATTTTATAGAAAAAGAGAGGAGATGTTATATGATTCACAATCTTTCTTGTAAAATAGCATTTTTTTTATTTGAAAAAAAAGATAGTTATAATTACCAGATTAATATTATAAGTTATGGAATTGAATTAATATTAGCAACTGTAATTAATTTTTTGATTGTATTAACAATTGGAATAGCTTTTCATAGGAGTATTGAAACAATTATTTTTCTTGCAATTTATTGTTCAATAAGAAAATATACAGGAGGATATCATGCGAAAAATCATATGAGATGTATATTAACATTTTCAGGATTTTATCTGGTATGTATATTTCTTTGGAATAGATTAGATTTACTGGAAAAACATGAGTATTTATTTGGGGGTATGTTGGTAAGTTATGTACTTATTTGGGTATTTGCTCCATGCCTGGATATAAAGAAAAAATTAACTGAAATTGAAATTGTTAGTGCAAAAAATAAAAGTAGAATGATAATAACAATATATGTTTTTATACTTATAGTATTGAATATTGGAATTAATAAAGGATATTTAGATTATGTTAATGTGGGCAATATGTCCATAATATGGACTGCAATATCAATGATAATAGGAAAGGTGGTGAATAAAAATGAAATATAATTTTAATCTTTTTCAAGATGCTGCATATAAAAAAATTATTAAAATAGCCGAAGAATCGACAGGTATAAAATGCCTGACATTTTTTCATCAGCCTGAAATTCCAAGGGAATTACAAGAAAGAAGTCTACAGAAAGTAAGTAGTCTAAACTATCTGCAACGTTTGTAAACGTAATCAAACAGTATATTGATTTTTTGTTTATTTAGTAGCTCAAATTTTGCAATGTCGGTCATAACGGCACAAAATTTGAGCATTTTGCAGTCAAGAAGACGCTAGAGTAGCATAAAGACAATAATCATACAAAAGAAAGGATAAAAAATCATGAAATGCAAAAAAATTATTGCGTTTTTTATTATTTTATGTTTAGTATTTGGGAATTTTTCTTATGAGACAATCAAGGGGGCAAGTTCGATGTCAGTCTTAGGAGATGGATCATTAAATAATCCTTACCTGATTACTAATGCAGAAGAATTTAACAGTATTCGTAACAACTTGAATAGCTGTTATAAAATTACGGAAGACATCGACTTTAAGGGAGGAACAATAATACCAATAGGTACGTCATCTATGCCGTTTAAGGGGACGCTTGATGGGGATGGTCATACTATAAAGAATTTTAAGATAAATACAACGGATGCCTATACAGGTTTGTTCCGCTATGCTACATCAGCAAAGCTAAAAAACTTAATAATAGAAAACGTTGAGCTTAAACAGACTTCAAACCTTTCTTATATAGGAGCATTAGCAGGCTATCTAAATAACTGCATAACAGAAAACATTAGATTGAGTAACATCACAGTATCTGGCGGTCAATATAGTGGTGCATTGGCTGGTTATAGCTATGGAGGAAGTATAACGGGATGCTCTGTAATGGGAACAGGAATAGTTACAGGCACAACAAATGTAGGTGGTTTGTTAGGATATATGTCTTTGGGAACTGCCGAGCACTGTTTTGCAACAATAGAAGTAAAGGGCGACAGTTATGTAGGGGGACTAATAGGCCAAACATTAGGCAGTAGTACAGCAGCTATAAAAATAAATGAATGTTATGCAACAGGGAATGTAACAGGAAGATTATATTTAGGTGGGCTTATTGGTGTTGCAGGATATACTAAT
>JAVBPB010000049.1:0-15878 GCA_031549965.1 Mobilisporobacter sp.
TTTAGTAAGTTAGAAAACAATTTAGAATTCCAAAAATCATCCTCGCCGAACCCCTTACACTCTTCTTCAAAAACCATCTTTTTAATGTTTTCTGCAAAGGCATGCATAGCTTCAAAAGCATTTTTATAACACCTACTTTTCCCCATTTTGTCAATACATATTTTAATTAATACCTTCACATCTAGCTCTTTTTGAGACACTGGTACTCTTTTAAATGTCATAATTGTCCCATTACTTGCTTTATGAAAAATCGAAATTGGAATATCAGCACCATAATGAATTGGTTGACAATCCACACAATGAATATCACCATTCTCTCTTATTCCACATCCTAATACCATATGATTTCTTACATGTACCTTTTGATATAATTGGTTCCAATCACACCAGAATGGATCCATAGCAAAAGCAATAAATTCCGAATTATAATCAGCCTCTTTTATATTTTCATAACTCGTCTTTAAATTATTATGTTCTATGTATTCAATCTGTACTCCATTATAAGTTTTACTTATACGGGGTAGCTCTCCCCAATCTACAACTAAACATTCACCCAGCGTCTTTTTATCATCTTTTATATAATCAAATGCCCAGCTTTCTGAAAATAATAACTCATAACTGATACCAATTTTATTTATAACCGTTGCCATGATATCTTCTCTACAATTTCTACCCTCTGTATTTAATGGAACTATATCCAGCATTTTAGCTATTCTCTCCTTATATTATAATTTCTTATCATAACGATAGATATTCGTAACTAAATTATCATCAATATCTATGTTCTCCATCTTATTCCTAATATTATCTGATATATATTTCATAATTCGTAAATCTGAAATACTATTACATGTTTCACAAGTACAAACAACAGGAACATTACTAATCTCAAAATCTCCTGTATAAACATTTCCTAATAAATCACCAACTTCACATTCACCTCGATATACACTGCCGTCATTCCAAATAAAAAAACTATTCATACCAATTGTGCATTTCCAATCTTTACATTTATTCTTATCCATGATACAAAACTTATTTGAATTAAATTCTTGTATATTTCCATCTTGGTCATATCCATAAATGTCTTTATAAGTATAGCTTCCTTGTTTCATAAATTCTTCTTGTTCCTCTGTATAACCATAGTAACCACCATGCAACTTCATCATATCAAAGTGAATTTGCATTTCATTACATTTGGCTATGAATTTCGTTACCCTATCCCAATATAAAGGTTCCATCATAACATTTATTGATGCTGAAACAAACTTTGAATCACAATTTTTATCAATATATTGAGTCAGATTCTTTACTTTTTCAAGTAACTCATCTTCATTCCCTTGTTCAAAGTGGCACGAAAAAGTAATTGAGTTTAAATACTTAAATGCTTCATAATAATATTCAACATTTTTTGTCCCATTACTAGTCATACCCAAGCTTGCCCTATCCTTATATTCATCAGCCGCATACTTTAACATACCTAAAAATTCTTTATTCAGTGTTGGTTCACCTCCAGTAAACCAAATTCGTACATGTTGATCCTGAAACTTATTCATAATTTTATCCAATGCGCACTTAAATGTTTGTATATTTAATGACATTGATTGATTATCATGTAAATACGGTCTACAATAAGAACATTTATAATTGCATATTGAACTTATATTCCATAATACACTGATATAATTATTAAATTTCTTAGCTCTAATTCCTACTATTTTCCCCAATTAACTCACTCACCTTTATCTAAATTATATTTAATTTCATCTAAATTTTCTTTTTTGTAAAAAAAAGCTGATGCCAACATCTTATACTCCTTATCTGTACAACTCCTTTTACAAGCTGGCTTAAATGCCATTGTTTTCTCAAATGTCTCATTTATTTTTTTACATGGATATAATTTGCATATGCCACAATTATCAATATGCCTCTCCGTTACACATTCAACAATGCCAAATCTACAGAAATTTCCTTTTTTGCAACCTATACATTGAATCTCTTCATTAGAAACTACACAATCACGATACCCTATCTTTTCCCAAAGTACAGCAGTCTTATGTAATTCTTCAGCACTCTTAGGTAAGTGCCTAGGGCACATACTACAGTTATTTCCACATGCAGCAATTATCTCTTTCAATCTAGGTATCTCCTTTTATTTCATACATTATAGTCACTCTTTCTTTATTACTCTCTATTTATCAGCAATCTTTGATTCCACAATTTTACCAATTACGTTTACTGCTCTAAAATTATCCAAGTTTAAAACATCGTTTAGGCTTATATCAAATGTATCTTCAATAAAGACTAATAACCTAACCATAGAAAGGGAGTCTAATAACCCAGTGGACATTATATCCGTATTGTCATCCCATTCAATATTCTTATCTACAAATAATTCGTCAATTATATAATTTCTAATTTGTTCTTGTATCATTTTTATCATCCTTTATCCCTTATATTTTTTAGAACACCTTACTTTAAAATTGTGTATAAATTCCATGATTAGCTATCTTAATTTTTTTATAGACATATAGTCTTGATTATATGCACTACGACCTTCCTTTACTGCTTTTAGGAAATTTGTCATATCACTGTCCGCAATATTTTCTGAGAACATAGTTTTTTGAATATTCCCTACCCAAGCTCGTCCTTCCTCCGATAAATAATAATTATCTTGATCATCATATACATAACCTAGTTGGATAAGCTGCTTAAACTTATCTTCAATATCAGGAAATTTACCATTAACCATTTTCTTTTCTACCTTCAATAAATTGATAGCTAGTATAATTAATCTACGTTCAACTTCCTTTTCACTAATAATAATACCTGTTTCGATCGGATATTGATTATTCTCCAACATGCTATTATATCCCTCAACAGAGCATACATTCCTAAAAGCCTGTCCTTCTAAGAAACTTCTGGCAGATGGTCCTATACCTAACATATTTCCACCTTTTAAATAGTGATATAATCCCGGATGTGGTTTATCAAATTTCTTTGAGTAAGTACATGAAATAACTTGTTTATATCCTTCCTTCGACATTAAATTATGTATTTGTTTGTTCTGTTCAAGTTCACGAGATTTTGTAGGCACGATCTCAAACTTACCATTTTCATAAATATCTTTAAAAAATGTAGTATTCGGATATAAATTCAAACTATAAAAATCTATGTATTCGGCTCCTAATGATATTGCTTGTTTTACATCGTTTTCTATATCTTGCTCTGTTTGATTTGGAAGATTATACATTAAATCAAAAGCAAAACTTTCAAATTTATATTTTTTTAACATTTGAGCTAATTTATGTATTTCATTAATCGTTGGTTTAATTAATAATTTCTTTCTGATGGACTCGTTAAAAGTTTGTACTCCAAAACTTATTCTTGATATATTGTATTTTTTATACATCTCTAGACGGTTTTCGTCTAACAAATTCTTAATATTGCCTTCAATGCTAATAGACGGTTTTTCACAAACATCAAAGTTATCATAAATTACTTTCATTATTTGCTCAAAGTGTTGGTATTTGATAATAGAAGGATCTCCTCCTCCAAAAAATATAGATGTAATTATACTATTCTTGAAAAATGGTTTTTCCGCATACATACGTATTTCTTTAATAACATTCTCAAAATACTGATCCAGTAGCTTATCATTTTTAGGATACGCTTCTTTATAAAATTGGCAGTATGAACAAAATGAATTACAATATGGTATATGTATATACAATCTAAAATCCGATTTTTTTGATGGTGTTTGCAAATAATCAAAATAATCTCCCTTACTTTCTATCTGATTACTATAAATACTTAATTTAGGATAATCCCATATATCTGTTATTCTATTTGTGTATGGTATAATATTCATATAATTCGTCAATCCTCTCTTATATATTTTTGAATTTCTTTTGGCCAGTTATTTATATCAATTCCAAATTGACACAAAAATGCAATAACAACTCTTTCTATTCCAAATCCAATACATGCAGATTCTGTAACTAAATTATCTTGGCTTGTAAAACTAAATCTGCTTGAAAATGTTGTCCCATGTAAATTAAATGAAGCACATGCTGCCAAAGTATCCTCCTGTATAAATAAGCCTAATTCATATTTTACTTGATTAAACTTTTGTATTCTTTTATAATTTTGCATAGTAGGCATTACAAATGGATCTGACGCAATTGTCACTTTGTAATTCATTCCTAACCCCTCAAAAAAAACAGTAGTTTTGCGCAAAATTGCTTCTCGCATATCACTTACATATTGCCTATTACCTATCATTACCATTTCTCTAACATGATAATCCTTTAATCTTGTTATCTCCCTCCAATTAAGTCTTCCTTCATTTCTAAAAACTCTTTGACGCAATGTATAAATACTTTCATGTGATAATTTTTTTTTTCGTAAGTAGCCAAACAAGTGAAAACATGCAGAAGGTGATAAAGTAAACTCTGGAGAATTTATTGTATTTAACATTTTTCCATCATTATATTTTTGCTGCACTTGACTATACTCATCAATAGATTCATGTACTTTTGAGCAAAATAATAAATACTGAGGTGATGTATTAAGATAATTTGTATCATTTACAGTTGTTAATGGTAATAGCGTTGGAAATTGCTTGGATATTGGCTGATATTCTTTAATAAATCCCAAAAACACTTTATCAAAATACTCAAATACTCTCTGTGCAATTCCAGACAAAACAATACATCCCTCATCATATTGCTCAATCAATTTACTTTCTAATATTTGATTACTGTCAAAATATTTTCTTTCCAAAATATTACTTGCAATAACTTTCTCACATTCAGCATCAGGTCTAGGCTTTATTAAATTCTTAAAATTTCGAATAATTTTTTGTTCATCTGCATCATCTTCCAAATAAAGAATAACTTGATTAGAGGTACTTTCATAGGATAATATCTTTTCTGATACAAAACAAATGAGCCTTTTTTCCTCACTTGATAATTCACTATCTGTTTCTATTTTTATTATTTTCATATTAAATTCCTAACCTTCCACTCTCAATTGCAAATAAACTAGTCAAATAGTTCTTCCGCATTACAAATCAAACCAACATCTGCATATTTATGAATAGCTGCATTTTCATCACAGTTAATTGACACGATTCTATTACAACCAATGATTCCAATAATATGTTGAGTAGCTCCAGATATACCAATTGCAATATATAAATCTGCCGCAATTGATGTACCACTTTGCCCTATTTGATAAATATGATTTAAATACCCTTTTTCTATAACTGGCTTACTTCCCATTATCATCAAGTTATTTTCTTTCGCAAATACTTTAATCTTTTTTAGTAGTGCTTCACTTACCGCCCTGCCTATGCCAATAATGATGTTCTGTTTTGGTAATCTCTCACAGCTTTCACGTCGTAATACAGCTATACGATTAATAGTTTCTGGACATTCAACCAAAATTTCTTCTCGTTTTTTACCTCCTAGTTTTTCATATTGATTTAAGAGTTTTAATGTGGCAATTTGTGGCGTACTTTTACAACTAATTTGTGAAAGCAATTCATTACTCGATGTTGCTCTTACATATATAAAACAATCCTCTTCTGCATTGTAATTAATCTTAACTACATCTGCTGTTACCCCTGCCTGTAATTTTACACTAAGCCAAGCTGCAATTGCTCTTCCTGTTACACTTGCCGCAAGAAAAATCATTTCCACTTTATATTGTTTACATATTTCTAAGAGCCAATTAAAATATACTTCTCTAGTAACAAATTGTATGTACCTATCCTCAAACAAATAAACCGTTGAAATATTGACTTGACAAATTTCATCATAATACATGCCATAAACACTTTTGGGAATCGCTACCTCAATCTCATAAAACTGTGTCCCTTTAATTGTTTTCCCAATATAATTAATTACATTTAAAAACTCTTTGAATATTTCATCCGAATCACTGAATGAATGATATCCAATTAATATCTTTTTCATTTCATACACATCCCTCTAGCTTTCTTAATTTCCATACTGAGTACCTCCTTTATATGAACAATAGAATCATCAATAATCTCATGCTCTTTTTTTGCAGTAAGTTTTTCTGATGCTACTACTTCTGTTAAAGATCCTTTCTTTCCACATGCTTCTGGTTTTATATGTATATCATCTAGGCTGTATATTTTTGTATCATTTCTTTCAAGATTACATATATCAAATAATGTAGGTTTATTAACATTTAAAAATTTTTGTGTTTGTGCATTACTAACTGCTATTAGGGCTGGAAAAGGAATATTAATTTGTTGGATATATTCATTTAAATCCTCTACACAAGTAAGCGTTTGTTCGTTACAAATAATATCTGTTACATTGATTGCAAAAGGTAAATCCATTTCTGCTGCTAATGAAACTGGTACATGACTAGTTTCTCCAAAGTTTGACAAGTATGATGTCAAAATAATATCGAATTTTATTCCTGTTCTTTTGATACCATAACTGATTATTTTAGAAGTAGTATATGTATCCGATGCAACAAATTGTGCATCACTTAACATAAAAAGCTGTGTTACATTATAGTCATAACATTTTTCATATCTACTGCACTTTTCTTTTGCATCCATTGTCAAACAGTATATATTAGCTCCATAATATTTTTTTAATATCTTAGCCCACATTAATGGTACATATTCTTCATTACGCTCATCTTTAGAAAAACGTACTAATACTAAAATATTCATTTTCGCACTCCTAACATTCTCGATATAATCTCCAATTGTATTTCTGAAGTTCCAGAATATATCTTAGCCGCCAATGCATTTCTAACTTCATGCTCAATTTCTCCCTCTTTGCTATAACCATATGCACCATATATTTGTAATGCCTCAATACAAGTCTTTGAATATTCCTCACCTACAAAATATTTAAATATAGCAGACTCCATGTAAGTATTTTTTCCTTGATCTTTCATATCTGTAATTTTTTTTAGTAATAAATTCCCTAACTCAATATCTATCTTCATTTTTGCAATTTTCTCTGCTACAAGTTGATAGCTGCCAATACTTTTACCAAATTCATTACGTATATTAACGTATTTTATACAATCATCCATAATTCTTTCCATAGTGCCTAGATGACTTGCAAAACTACAACTTCGTTCAAAATCCAATGCCATATTAGATATCTGCATTCCTTCCCCAATTTTACCAATTACTCTATTTCTAGGAATTTTGCATTTATTTAATATCACTTCACCCATAGGGCATGATTCAAGACCCATTTTTAATATTTCTTTACCTATTTCAAATCCAACATCTTCTTTTCGTACTAAAAATATGCTGTACTCGTCCTTTAACATATCTTTGGCAACTATTGCAAATACATTGGCAATAGTTGCATTAGAAATATAAATTTTTGCACCATTTAATACAACAAAATCTTCTTGCAATTCATATGTCGTATTAATCCGGTATACATCGCTTCCTGAATCAGGCTCTGTTATCGCATAACAGCCAATTAACTCACCATTATATAAACCCGGATAGCATTCTTCTATAAGTTCCTCATTTGCATATTTAGGTAGTAAAAAAGTTGACACGATTAAACTGTTATTTATAGCAAAAACAAAACCACTATCTTTTACTGTCTTACCTAAATATTTAGCAACTGAAAAAATAGAAGAAACATCTTCTCCCATTCCTCCCACCTCTTTAGGAGTCAATAAAGCTAATATGCCATACTCACAACATTTGTTCCATAGATCCCTTGAAAACGTTTCACTACTATACAAGTTCATCTGACTATCTGCAAAATCTTTTATTAAGTTATAAATCTTCTTTTCCTTTATATTCATTTTATAATCCATATTTTTATTCCTAAATATTATGTATTACTTACACATAACTTCCTCTTTCCTTCAATGTATATTTATGATACAAATATGTCATTAAATTCACTATTAAATAATTCAGTATTCAAATAGCGTTCACCTGTATCAGCTGAGATTACAACAATATTTTTTTTCTCAACACGTTTTGCTACTTCCAATGCTGCATAAACTGAAGCACCAGAAGATATTCCTACAAACATCCCCTCTTCTCTTGCAAGTCTTCTAGCTGTATCAAGTGCTTGATCATCTGTTACTTTAATAATCTCATCAAAAATCTCTACATTTGTTATTTCTGGAATAAATCCAGGTCCTACTCCTTGTATTTTATGTGGTCCACGTTTTTCGCCTGATAATACAGCTGATCCTGCTGGTTCAACACATATAACTTTAATATTAGGATTATATTCCTTTAATTTTTCACCTGTTCCACAAACAGTTCCTCCTGTTCCCGATGCTGCTACAAAACAATCTACCGCACCGTCCATATCTTCCCATATTTCTATGGCCGTTGTTTCTTTATGAGCATTAGGATTATCCATATTGGTAATCTGATGAGGCATATATGCATTTTCTGTCTGACTATATAACTCTTCTGCTTCCATAAATGCTTTATTCATTCCAAAAACACCAGGTGTTAATTTAACAATTGCCCCTAATGCTTCCACATGATGAATTTTATCTATACTCATTGTATCTGGAATAAACAAAATTAATTTGTATCCTCTTGCAGCAGCCAAAGTAGCAAGTGCTATACCTGTATTACCACTCGTTGCTTCAATAATAGTTGTATCTTGATTAATTAAACCTCTTTTTTCTGCTTGCACAATCATGTTAAGTGCAGCTCTGTCTTTTACACTATTACTTGGATTAAATGACTCCATCTTCACATACACATTTGATTTAAGACCCTTAGATAATTTATTTAGTTTTACTAATGGTGTATGACCTACTAATTCTGAAACATTGTTGAATACTCTCATTTCTTTACCAACATCCTTTCTTTTTAATTTATATCAATCCTTTCGGATTTAATACCTGACTTAACTGTCCAAATATATCTTCATCACGTGAATGGTTATTGTTAATATTGTTCTTTACTAATTGAGCTGTGCTAATTAACAATGCCTTAATTTCATCAATGGAATAATTCTTACTCAATAAATATGGTATTGCCTGAAAACCAAAATTCTCATTTGGTACCCAAATAGATTGTGTTACATCTAATAACATCATGTCTGTATATTGGGATGCCATTTCACTTGTCATAGTCTGATGTTCCCACTCAAAATCTTTCCCTTTGAGTCCATATCGATCTGCTTCTTTATAAATAGGTGTAGAAATATCTGCATACCACAAATTAGCTGTAAAAAATGTGATTTTATTATTATTTATAAAATCTATAGTCTCTTGCACAGTTTCTTTTGTTTCTCCTGGAAAACCTACTAGAAAAAATGCAAAACTCATAATATCATATTTATCTAACAGCGCTAACTTATCTTTAAAATCAGCTACTGTAGCTACTTTATTCATATGCTTTAGCATGTTATCATTCGCAGATTCAATTCCAATGAATACACCTGCACAATTGGCTTGCTTCATTAGCTGAATCGCCTCTTCATCTAATTCCTTTAGTCGGCAATATGCAAACCACTCAAAAGAAAAATGGTTTTTTATCATCATTCTTAGCATTGCCTTATAACGATGAACAGGTAAATTAATTGTGTCGTCTGCAAATAAAACATATTTTACTCCATGCTTTTCGTACTGCCTTAATTGATTTTCTAATAGTTCCAGTTCCTCCAATTTATAATTACTATTCTTGATAGGAAAATTACAAAAGCTACAACTTGCTGGACAACCTTTGCTTGTTTTTAAATACATAATATCCTTTATAAATTCTCCACGTATGTATTTCCACTCTTTTAAATCAATGTCATCTTCCAAATCTCTTGATTTTTCATCGCTATTACTAATTAAATACTTTTCCTCTGGTACATCGTTGACAATTATTCGTTTTACTAAATCTAACATTTCTTTTTCACACGCTATATCTACGACATAGTAATCAGCTTTAACGAGTTCTGTCATCGTTACAAACTGACTATAAGTATCCGTTTTCCATTTATTATAAATATATAGGCCATTAACAATGATTTTAGCTTGTGAATTCATATTTCTTATCTGACTAACTACTCTTAACAGTGGAAATGCATTTGTAATATTACCAATAGATAATACAATTGCTTTGGGGTTATTCTTCATTATCTCTTTTAGATATTGTTTTTCTTTATTAAAATAATTGATATACTCAACACTAACCCCATTTTCTGATATGTAATTGGCAAGAAGAATTGCATTTAACGATGGCATTTCATTCAAATTGAATTCTTCTTCCCCTTTTTCTTCTCCGTACTTTAATGTTGTAAATAACTCATTATAAAATAAAAGTTTATCTTTATAGGGAACATATTGTCTCCTGCAGCACTTCTGTGATATAGAATCAGATGCAATCAATCTAGCACTCACATTATAATCAATATTTCCTATTACAACGCACTCACATTTTCCCATATTCTTTCCTTTCAATATAAATTATTTTTTAACAAATATGTCTTCAATTCATAAGTGTATAAAATGTATCTATGAAAAATCCCTAATTCCCTGTACTTTCATACTTTCTCATTCCTTTTATCCAACATACTCTTGCAATAACACACATAATACTTGCTACTATGATTGGCATTATTAGAGTAACTGGACCAAAAGGATTTTCTGATGTCTTACCTAGTAATGTAACCATAGGAAAATAATTTACAAAAGCATATGGCACTATAAATATTAGAATAAATCTAATAAACTTATTGTAAATTGATAATGGATAATCAACAAACGTTCTTAAACCATAGTCACTATTAGTCAATACTTCTCCTACTTGTCGGTTTTGTATAATTAAAAAACTACTAGCTCCTACGCAAATCAGAATGCAGCTATGAATAACTATGCCACATACTAAGTACAGCAATATAAGAAAAATATTGTTTACTGTAACTGTAATACCACATTTAGCAAAACTTTTTATAATAAAAATAACTGCTACTATCAACCTTGGTAAAAAGGTATATTGGAATTGTTTAAATACCAAATATAGAAGCGGACTCATTGGGCGAATAAGATATGAATCAAATTCTCCTGACTGTACTATATCTCCCAGCCCAAGCATTGGTGCCCAGAACAAAAATCCACTCATTGAATAACACAACCAATTAAAACTAAAAAGTACTAATATTTGATTTAAATCCCACCCGTTAATATTGTCAAACTTATTAAATATAATAATGATACCTGCATAATACACACCTACTAGCACAAAATTTGCTAACATCTCTGCAAAGAAACCAATTCGATACTCTAACTTACTTTTCATATAAATAATAATAAATTCCCAATACAATCCCAAATTTCTCAATTTTATCCCCCCTGTATTACTAATTTCTTACGTCCTACTGCCCATGTCACAAATACAATAATACTTAAAATACCAATCCAACCACACTGCAATAAAACTTCTTTATAGTTTTCAGCATTCGGCTGATTAAGTATCAAAATAGGGGTGTAGTATATATACCTAAATGGTAAAAATGCCACAATTTTTTTTAATACATATGGGAAAAACCAAATTTGAATACACATACCAGAGAGTAATTTGTAAATAGAACTCATCAGCATATTCAATGGCCATGTAACATACAACCAAAACGCTAATATACCTATAAAGAATGCATAAAAAAAACTAATAATTAAACTACAGCATAAACTCAATAAAAAAAGTATCAGTTGATCATTTAATGCAAACTTAACATTTACAAAAATGACAGCACATATAACTAATGGAATAGTTTGAAAAAACAAATTAACAATATTTCCACCAATCCCATAACAAAAAATATACCCAACGTAGTTAAATGGTTTCATTAAGTCTATCGCAATATCACCAGAACGTATCTTATCATTGATGAATCCAATTATATCAAATTCAATAAATGTACTAATCACATTACTAATCACAACATATGTAACCATCGTATTTAACGTAACTGGCATATCGTTTTTTATATTAGATACATATAATGCTTTCCAAATACATACTTGTACCAACAAATAAATAATCTTTCCTAATAATTTCATCCAAATATTGGTGCGATATGCCAATGCCTTTTGTATGGAATTAGATACAAAACCCATGTAAAGTCTCATGTTAAGCCTCCTTACTAGATTTTATATATATTTTTTTTATGACACTTTCAAGACTTGTCTCTTCGAGATTCAAATTTTTAACTTTACAATTTGACATTAAAAGTTTTAATATATCTGTTATCTCATATTGTTTTTTACTAAATAGAAGGGAAACATTCTCTTCTTCATTTATACCAATTGCATAGTCCTTAAATATCTCTTTCATAGTTTTTATATCCTCACTCGTTGCATTGAATATAATTTTCTGTTCACCTCCATATTTTAATTTTAAGTCTGCTAGGTTACCATCATAAATAGTGTGACCATGATCAATTACCGTAATTGCATCACATAATTTCTCAATATCGCTTATATCATGTGTTGTTAAAATAATAGTAGTTTGATACGATTTGTTGATTTCTAGTAAGAATTTATGAATACGTTCCTTTACAACAACATCAAGTCCAATTGTTGGCTCATCTAAAAATAATACTTGGGGGTTATGTAATAATGCAGCACATAAGTCCGCTCTTACTCTCTGGCCTAAACTAAGCTGTCTGGTCGGTTTTTTTAAAAAATCTTCAATCTCTAATATTTCTGAAAACATTTCCATTCTTTGATTAAAATCCGCATCATCAATGCAATACATCTTTTTCAAAAGCTTATATGTTTCTTTAATCGGTATATCCCACCAAAGTTGAGTTCGTTGCCCAAACACAATTCCTAAATTTCTAGCATTCTTTTTTCTATCTTTAAAAGGATCTAAACCACCTATTCTAATATTCCCTTGTGTTGGTGCTAATACACCTACCATCATTTTAATAGTTGTAGATTTTCCTGCACCATTTGGTCCAATAAATCCTGCAATAGCTCCTCTTTCTACTGTAAAGGATATATCATCTACTGCTTTAACTTTAGTATAAGAAGGAGTAAAAATATTATTTATTGCACCTCTAATGCCTTCTTTTCTATTAACCATTTTATATTCTTTTGTTACATTTTCAACTTCTATTAACTTCATTTTTTCTTGTATGATGTATTTGTGATTAAATACATCAATAATCTCCTAACTTTTTATTTTAATCGAAATATATATATATTTACCTTATTTTAGCTAAACATATGGTTTTGTACAAGCATTTTTTCTGATGTCCAGTTTTTTTGCTTGAAGTACATATTGATTTACCCTCTCTTTAAATTCTGATACTCTTCGTTGTGATAATGGTTTACTATCACCATTATTCAGAAATACTGTATACCCTTTAATCTTTCTGATTTTCTTAATATTAACCAAAATACCTCTGCAACAAGTCTCAAAGCCAAAAGGAGCCATTTTTTCTTCAATAGCACTCATGGTATCTGTAAATATATAATTCCCCTGCTCAGTAACAATCTTTATTTCTTTTTTTAATTTTATACACTCAAAATATATTATATTTTTTACTGATAGACTTACAAAATAATCTTCAACTTCTTTTTCTTTTACTATATATTTCACATTATTAAACGTTATCTGAATATCAGACGTATTTTCATTGTTATCAATATACTCATTAAGCTGTTCCTCCAGTATTTCTTTTTGTAACGGTTTTTCCAAAAATGCAAATGCGTGTGTTCTGTTAATCGCCTCTTTGCAATATTGGTTGAAATTTGTTTGAAAAATTATCTTTATTGCATGATTCTTTTTATAAATTATATTCCCAGTCTCTATTCCATCCTTCCCGTTCAATGCGATATCCAAAAATACCAATTGAAATATCAAGGGCGATTCCAACAGTTTTTCTCCTGAATCAAATTCATATATATTGCATTGAATATAATACGATCCTAAAATTTCTAAAATCAACTCTTTTAGATGCAATAAATCCCCCTCATTACTATCACATATTGCAATATAAATCATATCTTCACATCCTCTTCATCCTTTTTTTCTATTTTATTATTATTTTATCTTGAAATTGTAAATGTTTTCACAAAAAAAATCTCTTTCTTTTCTCCTCTCTGCTCTAAGTAAATATCACGTTTAGCACTACCTATTTTTAGATTAGTTAATTTATCTTGCCAAATTGTATATTAAGCAAAATCAACTAATATTAATATATCAAACACGTTTATATTAGTCAATATTTTGTTTTTTTAATTTGCATTAGTTTTTTTCACTAAAAAAAGAAGAAAAAACATATCTTTTTCTTCTTTTTTTTACAAGTTTTATATAATTGATGATTAAGTTGAATTAAACTTAATTATTTTTCTGCTATTTCTCCATTAGCCCCTTTCCGATCATAACGCCAAAGTCCAACCACCGATGAGATTTCAACAAAGACTTCATTGATTATTCCCCCTACTGAGCCTGTAAAGATGTTATACACAAGCATCAAAGGTGATGATAGAAGTATTGTTGAACGAACAAGCTTCGGCTTGGTGAACGAAAAAGAAAATGTATTCAAAACCACTGCTAACGTGATTACTATTGATTTTGGTCCCTGCCAAGTGAGCGCCCCTGCTACAATAAAACAAACGATAAACACTCCAATCCATATCTTACTTGCTGCCCACTTTTTATCTTTGTGGTAAAAGACAAATCCCCTTACGATTGCTACGATATCAAGCATCATTCCTGTATATGCCCCAAGTAAAAAGTATTGTATTCCAAACAATGTACATGCAATAATCTGCATAATCATAATCTGCTTGTGCTTATTCATCTGAAATGAAAAAACGGAGAACAGCATCGCAAATATTCCTACTATCTGTGTAACTATGTCCATATATATATCCCCCTTGGTAAGTTGTATTTTAAAATGTCTTGTAGTCAGGCAATGATTTTTCAAGCACGCCCTCTGGCGTGGCTGAAGAGATACTTTATTTTTACACCTAAGTATACAATAGAACGATACATTTGCAAAGAAAAGTCTTGTAACAAGTATGACTAGCTATACAACTTGTGTTTCTGTATATGTTATGTACATATTGTAACGTTACCAGTTGTTGTGAACATTTTCTATGGAGAACAAGCATTACCAGTATTTTTTATTCCCCTTTTCCTAATACGCCTTGACAATCTGTCAATAAAACTCTATAATTAATAATAATTCCTATTATCCAAAAAGGAGGGTTATTATGGCAACTCTAAAATACAGCAGACAACGAGAAGCAATCAAAGAGTATCTTGCAAGTACTACCTGTCACCCCACTGCTGACACGGTTTATATGAACATAAAGAAACTATATCCAAATATTAGTTTAGGTACTGTTTATCGTAATCTCAATCTCTTAGCAGAACATGACGAGATTATGAAGATTTCTTGTGGCGATGGTAGCGATCGTTTTGATGGAAACAGTCAGCCTCACTACCACTTTATCTGTACGCGTTGTGGCGAAGTGCTTGATCTTGAGATGGATTCGATCGATCACATTAATACCATTGCGAATGCATCGTTTCCTGGAAAAGTGAATGGCCATACGGTTTACTTTTACGGACTCTGCGAAAACTGCTTAACCGCAGCACAATCTTCATAAGTAACAAATCAGGAGTCCCTCCTTTGATGTTACAATTATGCACAAACGGCTTCAAAGGAGAATATATATCATCTAACCTTAATATATATTGTTTCTTAGGAGCCGTTTTTATTTCTCTTTGCAAAAAATTAGCAGAAATAATTCAAAATACTCTTGACATTGTTTCTCAACTAGTGTATGATAACAATATCAGTAATGATTATTATTTTTAGTTTCTCAACAAGAAACTATAATATAACTTTAAAAACAATAAAATT
>JAVBPB010000159.1:0-5702 GCA_031549965.1 Mobilisporobacter sp.
GAATTAAAAAAAATATTAGAAGGCATTAATATAATGCCAATGCCAAGTTTAGTGTTTTATAGAGAAGCAATACGAAAAATGAATGATGGACAAAAATCAAATCATTATGCAACAATAAGTCCAATATCAGACTATATATATATGGCTGATATTCCATATGGATATACTTTCAATGTTCAAAATAGATTTATTAATGTTTATTCAATAATTGTAAGTTTATATATGGGAGGAAATTTAGAAGGTGCTGACTCAAATAATGTAAAAAATTGGAACATAATAACAACAAAGTTTAATGAAGTTTTTTCAAAAGAAATTATTTGTAAATTTGATCCAAGCAAGGGTGCAAAACTAGGAATAAAACTAAAAAATGGCGATATTGCTTCAATAAATTCATTAAGTACAGGAGAAATTGAATTTTTAAGTTTATTATGTGATTTAATTATTGAGAAAGATAATAATATGCAAGATGAATTAATTCTTATAGATGAACTTGATTCGCATTTTCATCCAGATTTACAAAAAAAGTTATAAATTCAATAAAAGATATATGTGTGGATAAATATGTTTTATTTACTAGCCATTCTCCTGCGGTTATGCAGAGTATGGATCTTGATAGGATTTTTTATATTAATAGATTTGACGAATGTAAAGAAAATGAAAATCAAATTATTTCAATTAATAATGAATATGAATTAAATGAAAAATTAATTGAATTATATGATATGTTTATTGATAATTTAGCAACTGCAAAAATAATGAATGATTATAGCTTGAAAAGTATTTATAAATTTTCAAAAGAATGTGAATGTGAGTCTGTAGCTTTAGGTAATGAAAATGCTAAAGAATCAGAGCCGCAAACAGTAACATTGCGCACATTAATTCAAGATACTGCATTGAAGAGGAAAATATCTATATTTGACGTCGGTTGTGGTAAAGGTAGAACATATCCAATGTTTAAAGGATTAGATGAGGATGCATTAAAGAATATAGATTTTTATGCTATTGATAAAGATGAAAGGGCACTTGAAGAATATATTGAAGTTTTAGATAAAGAAGAATTGTATAATAAATTTGCAGTGGTACAAAAGAAAACAGAGTTTCCACAAGATACATATGCAGATATTATTTTATTGATTAATGTATTTCATGAATTGTCTGAAAATTTATGTGAAGTAATAAATAGTTGTTTTAAAGCTTCAAAAAAAGGAACAAAAATTATTTTATGTGAAGTTGGAGAACTTGACTTAGGAGAAATGAATTATATAATGTTTCGTGACAACTCGTTAAAAAAACTTTTTAAAAGATTAATTGATTCTAATAATCTTATGATTTCTTGTTCTAATTTTTCGTCATTTAAAGGTACAAAACTATTGAACGTAATTATACATATAAAAAGCACTGATAATTTATTAATTACACAAGAGGATTTTATTGCTGCACTTAATGAGAATATTGATATTGATATAAAGCAACTTAATGAAGAAAGTTGTAATGGTAAATCACGTGCTTTTATTGTTAACAACTTAGCAAATGCAGTTTGTATGCGTTCTAAAATAGATAAAGATGAGCAATAATTACAATTCTGATAAGAGATGTTTAGGAAAGTATACTAAGATAAATATATGTGCATAATTCTATTAAAAGCATTTTTATAAAATGCTAAAAAGGAGAATATTGTGAAAGATCAATATAATTAAAGGAAGGAAGCCCTAATAACAGTTCTTTCACATCCCTATTTGGGCAGTTTCGCAGATAAGTCTGCGAAATGTACGGGTATTTTAATGGAATCTGCATGGAATGATATCGTAACATTACCAGAATTTGAAAAACTAAATGGTGATAAGAATACAGATGTATTAATAATAGGAGGAGGTATTGCTGGTATACTTTGTGCATACTTTCTTGAACAAAATAATATTAAATACATTTTAGTAGAAGGAAATAAAATTTGTTCAGGAGTTACAAAAAATACAACAGCTAAGATTACTTCACAACACAACTTAATCTATAACAAGATGCTAAATAGTAAAGGCATTGAAAAGACTAAAATGTACTTGGATATAAATGAGCAGGCAGTAAAAAAGTATATTGAGCTTTCAAAAGATATTGATTGCGATTTTGAAATAAAGGATAATTATGTTTATTCTGTAGATGATGCTAAAAAGCTTGAAGATGAAATAAGGGCATTAGAAAAGGTAGGATTTAGTGCAGAACTATCAAGTAAAATCAATCTTCCTTTTAAAACACAGGGAGCAGTGAAATTCTTAAATCAAGCACAATTTAACCCTCTTAAATTTATAGCAGGAATATGTAAAAATCTAAAGATATTTGAAAATACCTATGTTAAGGAAATTAAGGAAAACATTGCAGTTACGGATAATGGAAATATAAAAGCCGGAAAGATTATTGTTGCAACACATTTTCCTTTTATAAACAGACGTGGCAGCTACTTTTTAAAGCAGTATCAGCACCGCTCATATGTAATCGCACTAGAAAATGCTGAAAATATCAATGGAATGTATATTGATGAAAATAAAAAGGGACTATCCTTTAGAAATTATGAAAACATGCTTTTACTTGGAGGAGGTTCACATCGTACAGGTAAAACTTTTGATAAATCTAAGGTTGGGGATTGGGAGGTACTAAGAGAGGCAGCTAAAACCTATTATCCTAAAGCAAATGAAAAGTATTTTTGGGCGACACAGGATTGTATGAGCCTTGATAATATCCCATACATTGGGAATTATTCAATGAATACACCAGATCTATTTGTTGCAACAGGTTTCAATAAATGGGGAATGACAAGCTCTATGGCAGCAGCTATGATTTTAACGGATTTAGTATTAGATAAGAAAAACGATTATGCTATGGTTTTTAATCCGTCAAGAAGTATGTTAAAACCACAACTGTTAATCAATGGTTTCGAGGCAGTAACACATTTACTTACCATTTCACCTAAGCGTTGTACGCATATGGGATGTGCATTAAAGTGGAATAAGTCTGAGCATACATGGGACTGTCCTTGTCATGGTTCAAGATATACCAGTGATGGTAAGGTAATAAATAATCCTGCAATGAAAAATATGAAAAAGGTGTAGTTTATGATATAAAAATAAATTCACTAAAAATATAGTTACTTTTAGTAAAATAAGGAAATATAGATTGACAATAATTTAACAAAATAGTATAATATACTTGTCTTTATTCAAGAAGGTATATAAGACTTGACGAATGTCAAAAATGTAGAGATTGTAAACCAATCTATGCAAAAATAAAAGATTTGAAAGGATCAGTGTGGCAAAGAAATGTTTAATTTAAAAGGAAGAGTAGCAGTAGTTACAGGAGCATCATCAGGACTTGGAGTTCATATGGCAAAAGCTTTAGCAGCTCAAGGAGCAGACTTAGCAATTTTAGCTAGAAGAACAGAAAAATTAGAGGCAGTTAAAAAAGAAATAGAAGCAATGGGTGTTAAATGTATAAGTGTGACTTGTGATGTTACAAAAGAAGAAACAGTTATAGCAGCAGCTAAGACTGTAGAAGCAGAATATGGAAAAGTAGATATTCTTATTAATAATGCAGGAGCAGGCGGAACTATTCCACTTGAAAACACTACATTAGAAGATTGGAACAAAGACTTAGATGTAGACTTAACAGGTGTATTCCTTACAACTAGAGAATTTGGTAAGGTTATGATTAAGAACAACTACGGACGTATTATAAATATTGCATCAATGTATGGTTTAGTAGGAAATACAGCACTTCCATCAGCAGCATACCATGCAGCTAAGGGAGCAGTAGTAAACTTTACAAGAGCAACTGCAGCAGAGTGGGCAAAATATGGTATTAATACAAACTGTATCTGTCCTGGATATTTCGCAACAGAGCTTACAGAAGCTACATTAAGCAGTGCAGAATTTACAGCTTATATGAAATCAGCAGTTCCTCTAGGAAGATACGGAAACGGTGAAGAATTAGGAGCAGCAGCAGTATTCTTATCATCTGATGAAGCATCATATGTTACAGGTGTAAACTTCCCAGTTGATGGTGGATATACTTGCGTATAATAAAACATTCGACTAGCGTCGAAGTTTGCAAGAATATTAGTTTTGACTAAAGTCGAATTTACTATTCTTACGTAATACTTAACGTTATAAAGACCACTGGTATTCTATAAAGAGTATCAGTGGTTTTATTGATAAGTAGAAGAAAAGTTGAACATAATCAACTTTTAATTTAAGCTCGCATGAAGCGCGCAGAAGGGTACAAAATATGGTTTATACAGTTACATTTAATCCAGCTTTGGATTATATAATTTCAGTGGATAGTTTACAAATAGGTGGTTTAAATAGAGCAACATCAGAACAGGTATTGGCAGGTGGTAAAGGGATTAATGTTTCTATTGTTCTTAATAATCTTGGAATTGAGAACAAGGCATTAGGGTTTATAGCAGGATTTTCAGGAGAAAAAATAAATCAAATACTTGAAGATATGAAATGCAATACAGACTTTATAGCCGTTAAAGAGGGTATGTCTAGAATTAATATTAAGATTAAAACAAATGAAGAAACAGAAATAAACGGCATTGGACCTCAAATAACCACTGGTGATATAGATGAATTGCTTAAAAAGCTTAGTTTATTAAACGAAGATGATATATTAGTATTGGCAGGAAGTGTTCCAAATGGAATAAATAGTGATATATACGCAGATATAATGAAAAAACTCAAAGCCAAAAACGTAAAAATAGTGGTAGATTCAACAAAAGATTTATTGCTTAATAGTTTAGAATACAAACCATTTTTAATAAAACCTAACAAACATGAATTGGGTGAATTATTTGGTATAGATATAAATGATAATGAAATAGACAAATACGCTTTAAAGCTTAAAGATATGGGAGCAAGAAATATCATAGTTTCATTAGGAAAAGATGGAGCTATAGGATTTTTTGAGGATGGAAAGATAATTAAGGTAAGGGCACCAAAGGGAAAATTAATAAATTCCGTAGGTGCAGGAGATTCAATGATAGCAGGATTTATATCAGGATACTTGGAAGATAAAAATCTTGAAAATTCACTTAAAAAAGCTGTTGCCACAGGAAGTGCAAGTGCATTTTCGATAAATTTAGCAACCAAGAAAGAGGTAGACAATTTAATAAATGATATTGAATATATCTAGAAAAGATTATATACTAGTTAATAGAAATATATTGGAGAGGTGATAGGTAGAATGGATAAGAATATTAAAAAATTTGCACCGGCGTGCGAGGATGTAAAATGTATGATTCATGGAGCGGATTATAACCCGGATCAATGGCTTTCAGTACCGGAGATTTTAGAAGAGGATATGAGACTTTTAAAACTTGCGGGAATGAATGAAGTATCAATAGGAATATTTGCATGGAAAGCACTAGAGCCTGAAGAAGGAAAATATACATTTGAATGGTTGGACGAGCTTTTTGACAGATTAGAAGCAAATGGAATCAATGCATTTTTAGCAACCCCATCAGGAGCAAGACCTGCATGGATGGACAGAGATCATCCAGAGTGTTTAAGAGTTGAAGCAAATAGAGTTAAAAACCTTCATGGTTTTAGACATAATCATTGCTTTACAGCACCATATTATAGAAAAAAAGTGCAGGAAATGAACTCAATGCTTGCAAATAGGTATAAAGACAGAAAAGCACTCAAATTATGGCATAT
>JAVBPB010000135.1:0-16307 GCA_031549965.1 Mobilisporobacter sp.
TTACCCTCGTTCAGCATGATTTTAAGGAGCCTTTGCAAGTCTCCTTAAAATCATAAACGCTTCCTCAGCCGGTCTGCACAAAATAACTTATGTGCCTATCTAAACTCAAAATAAATAAAATTCTCAAAAAGTTTTTCCAAAGTAGCCAAGCTTTCTTACCACAAAAGCATATTAAATATATGATTTAATAGTTAATTTTTAAACAAATACAAATTATAAATATATTTGTTCAACTTTAAAAGCCATTTTATTGAAACATTTTTTTGAGTATGATAAAATAGATATATGCATTTAATTAATTAAAATATGGATGATAAGATAAGTGAAAAAGATGCTTTGTTTTTATTTGTATTTATATTAAAAGAGATTTAATTAAATATTTAGGAGGAATGTTTTATGACAAGATATGTTATTTTTGCGTAGCAGTGGCTATTGCAATTTTGTAGAATAAGAGCATTAAAGCCATTGTTTTCTTAAAGTACTATTTTAGGAGGGCAAAATGAGCTATAGGAAGGCAGAACAGGTATTGCCAAAAGAAGTTATTGATTTAATTCAAAAATATGTGGATGGTGAGTGTATTTATATTCCTAGAAAGTTGGATGGAAGAAAAGATTGGGGAAGTAATACGGGGATACGGGAAGAATTAGTGCAGAGGAATATTAAGATTTATGAATGTTATATAAATGGAGAAGATGTTCAAACTTTAGCAAATAACTTTTTTCTTTCGACAAAAAGTATTCAAAGAATTATTCGTGAAATGAGATTTTAATATTAAGTCAGCACTTTTGAGGTCTTTTGGGTGCTGGCTTATTCTTTTTTATAAAAATAATTAAGGTAGAAATGGTTATAAGTATACGATATAATGAGTTTGAAGTAATATTATGGTAAGAAGAAGGTGTGTATTTATATGAATAAAAATTACATATTTGAAAAGGGATATAGAGATAATTGTGTGTTGCGAGGGAGCTTTAATACATTGGCAGGGGAGGTGTTTGGACTTAATTTTGAGCCATGGTTTCAAAATGGATATTGGAAAGAACAGTATATTCCATATTCAATGATTAATGAGGGTAAGGTTATTGCAAATGCATCTGCTAATGTAATGAGATTTATTGAAGATGGAGATGAAAAAAAGTATATACAAATAGGTACGGTTATGACTCATGAATATTATAGAAATCAAGGGCTTGCTAGATTTCTTATGGAAAAAATTATTGATGATTATGTAAATGAAGTAGATGGGATTTATCTGTTTGGAAGTGATAGCGTAATTAATTTTTATCCTAAATTTGGCTTTGAAAAATGCACGGAATTTCAATATTTGAAAAAGGTTGTTAATTATTATGAGATGGAAGCAGTAATGATATCTATGGAAAATAGGGATGAATGGGAGAGATTAGAAAATGTAGTGGAAAATGGTGTGAGCTATTCAGCCTTTGAAATGACTAATGATAAAGAACTTGTTATGTTTTATATTATTAATTTTATGCGTACATGTGTTTATTATATTAGGTCAATTGATACATATGTAATTGCAGAAATTAAAGGTGAAACATTGATTATTCATAGTGTTTATTCAGATAGGATGGTAGATTTAAATAAGGTTATTAAATCTTTTGGGAAAACAATTAGAATGGTAATTTTGGAATTTAAGCCATATGATGTAGAAGAGTTTGATATGCAAGAATTTCATAGAGAAGATTCAACTCTATTCGCAATAGGAAAAGATTTTCAATTATTTGAGGAGAGAAAGCTGATTTTTCCGTATTTAACTCACACCTAATAGAGGTATAATTTAATTGATTATTATAATTCATGATTTCATCTATACAAAGTCAGTAACCTAAGTTAAATCAAGGGTTTTGCCAATTCAGTCCTGTTTGTATTGGTTAAATTTATTTTGTGTATGTAGTTAAGCTAAAAAAAAATGACCCCCGTTTTCTGGGAGGCCACTGAAAAAGTCCTTGATTTAGGTTGTGTAAATTTTTCAGATGAATATGAGTGTATATATATCCAATTGTTTGCCTTACTCTCCTTCAGCATGTTTTTTACAAGCCTTTGCAAGCAAAGTCTTGACAAAACATAAACGCTTCGTCGGACGTTCTCTTGATGTTTTAAAAGACAAAACATCTGCTGAACCAATGGGTCTGCACAATTGGATATATATACACTTATATTCATCTAAAAAATTAATTTATCGTATTGAAAGGACTTTTTCAGTGGCCTCCTATAAACACCTCTCTTTCTAACTATATTTTATCATAGCATATGGTTAAAAACTAGTGTACACTATTATCAAAAATTGTATTAATGTATGGTCGAAAAATGGTGTATAATATCAATTGATTATGGTCAAAAACCGGTGCAAAATTTAATTACAAGATAAGCAATGCACAAGCAATTTATCATGCCTATTTGCAATGTTTACTTACACGAAACCAATTAGTATATAAACGTTGAAAGCCTAATGATTGGTAAAGTAAAAAGGCAGGATCATTTCCATCTACTACCTGCAAATAAGCCTTCTTAGCACCTTTTTTGAAGCCTTCTTTTAAGATGCAAGTACATAATGAACGTGCCAGACCTTTTTTTCGGAAATCTTGTCTTACATTAATAGCATATATACCAACATAATCTCTATCAAGAATGCCAAGACCAGTGCCTATAATATTACCATTGCTTAGAATAGAAGCACAAAGGATATCTTTGGGTATGGCATCATACATGGTTGGAACAATAGTTTTGTGTATAGAGCTTGTTGTGCCATTTAATGCAAGCAGGCTATTGATCCATTCTCTATGTATTGATTGATTAAGGATAACAGAATCAATTGGTGCATCCAAAATAGCATCTTCTAAATTTAATACTAAAACATTGGTTGTATGCTGGATTTCATAATTACGGTTTTCCAGAATATAATCGAAATCCTTTGATACAAGAGGACTAATTTTAAATATTGTTGGAGTACCCCAACGCTCATAAACAGCCTCGCAATATGGTATTTTCTCACGCCATGTAAGAGATGACGTACCAAATTGATCAACACAGTTTGTTCTATGGGTGTAAAAATGTGAAAAGCGAAGAAGCCATCCGTCATACAATTCCATTTGATGGGAGGGCCAAGCATTAAGGGATAAATCTTCAATTATTTTTATATTAATATTCATAGTTATTTATTCAAAATACTATACCTTATTTGGGGATAAGTATTGAGAAACCTTTCATCTTATTTCATCTATTGTAAAAAATAAAAATTTCTGTCTGTAAAAAATAGTTTATCACAGTAAATTATAGCTGTCAATAATGGTTGTTTTGTTAAGGATAAAAAAAGCAGTAACGGTATAGCATGGTAATTAGTGTGTAGGAGTATAATATATCTTTATATTTAAGTGTGAATCATTTACGAATATTTGACAAGGCAAATATAATATGATATTATTTATAAATTAGCAAAGGCTTAAGATATAATTAATAATTAAAAAATATGGAGGGCTTATGAAAAGAATTATAAAAACTAAAGGAACTGTATTTTCAACATCAACTGCACTACCGGAATATGTAAAACCATGGAATTCGAAACGAGCATATATACATTATAACATAGGAAGAAAAAGCCATACATCAAAGAACATGATTCAAGTGCCTATAACATGTAGGGTAGGGAGCCGCATTAACGTATGGTATGTAGACAAAAAACCACACAAAGTATACAGATATAAAATATCGGCAATGATTTTGGGATAAGTTATTTATGTTTGCTGATATTTCCTTATTTAATACAGTATGATGTTACAATAATGGGATATATATAAAACTTACATGGAGGGTAAAAGTATGAGTAAATCAATTAAATTAATGATTTTCACATTTGCTTTTATATTAATTTGGGGTAAAGATAATTCTAATGCACAAAACAATATTAAAAAAACTGAACATTCAAATAGCGTTCTAGTAGAGCTTAGCACATCTCCAGAACAAGATGATTTGGTCTATAGAAAATGTGAAACAGGCATATATTTGGAGAAAAATTCAACTATAGAAATTTCCTATCCACTAATTGATGGGGATATAATATCAATTGCAATTATTGAATGTAATAACAATCAAATACTCAAATCTGTAGATTATAAAAAAATCCATATACTATCATACACTACTGAAAGGGAAGGTTTCTATTCAGTTGTAGCAATAACTAAAAACCAAACTGACAAAAAGGACATAATTGATATTACGTCTAAGGCTGAAATAAGGGCAGATTGTAAATATATCAACAGTGCATTTAGATATTTAAACTAAAATGGTTTACATAATTGTTTGGTCAAATTATTATACAATATCATACCTTCCTAAAAGTTCATAGAATCCTAATGTATAAGGATTCTATGGACTTTTTAATTGCCACACTTACTATAAAATAAATAGAACAAAAAATAATTCAAATATTATTACAATATTGTTTAATTTTAAGTTACTGTAGAATATAAGTATCTGAATAATAGAAGTTTAAAATTTTAACTTTTAAAACTCAAGTTTAGCCTAAAGAAACTAATTCTTTGATAAAATAAAATTCCTGTCCAATTGTGCACTAATTTATTTTAGAAAAACCTTGCTTGCGTATTTAAAACTATGCTATAATAGTTATATTTTAAACAAAGTAAAAATGTACCACTAATAGATTAGGAAGTGCAAGATGGGAATTATAGACGTTAAAAAACTAATATTTGAATACATTAGAAGAGATGAAGATGGAAACGTAGACTCAATAAACAGGGCAATTGATGAAGTGGACTTAGATATTAATAAAGGTGACTTTGTAGCTATTTTAGGCCACAATGGTTCTGGAAAATCAACTCTAGCAAAACACATTAATGCAATACTTATGCCCACAGAAGGTACAGTATTGATTAAAGGAATGGATACAAAAGATTACGATAATATATGGAATATCAGACAAACAGCAGGCATGGTTTTTCAAAACCCAGATAATCAGATAATAGCTACAGTAGTTGAAGAAGATGTAGGATTTGGTCCTGAAAATATTGGAGTGCCAACTAAAGAAATATGGGAGCGTGTTGAAAAAAGCTTAAAAGCAGTTGGAATGTTAGAATACAGAAATCATTCACCAAACAAGCTATCTGGAGGGCAAAAGCAAAGGGTAGCCATTGCTGGAATCATGGCTATGAAACCAGAATGTATCGTTCTTGATGAGCCAACAGCAATGCTAGATCCTAACGGAAGAAAAGATGTTATTAAAACCATTCATGAACTTAATAAAAAAGAAGGAGTTACAATACTACTAATTACCCACAATATGGATGAAGTTATAAATGCAGATAAGGTTATTGTTATGGATAAGGGAAAGGTAGTCATGAAAGGAACTCCAAAAGAAATATTTTCAAGAGTAGAAGAATTAAAAAAATATAGGCTTGATGTACCTCAAGTTACAGAGCTTGCATATGAATTAAAAAAGAATAAAATCCCATTAAAGGATGGAATTTTAACAATAGATGAGTTGGTGGAAGAAATATGTCAATTATTTTAGATAAAATAAATTATATATATAGTGAGGGTACAGCATATAAAAAACATGCTTTAAAAGATATAAATTTAAAAATATCGGATGGAGAGTTTATAGGACTAATTGGTCATACCGGTTCAGGAAAATCAACTCTTATACAGCACCTTAATGGAATACTTAAGGCAACATCAGGAGGAATTTATTATAATGGTGCTGATATATATGATAAGGATTACAGTTTAAAAGATCTAAGAAGTAAGGTAGGATTAGTATTTCAATATCCAGAGCATCAACTGTTTGAAACGACAGTTTTAAAGGATGTAAGTTTTGGACCTAAAAACCTTGGATTAACAAATTTAGAAATTGACTTGAGAACTTTTGAGGCTATAAAGCAGGTAGGTCTATCGGAAGATATATATGACATGTCTCCCTTTGAATTATCAGGAGGCCAAAAAAGACGTGTAGCAATAGCAGGAGTACTTGCTATGGAGCCAGAGGTTTTAATACTTGATGAACCTACAGCAGGATTAGACCCTAAAGGCAGGGATGATATATTAAATCAAATTGAAAAGCTACACAAAGAAAGAAAGATTACCATAATACTGGTTTCCCACAGTATGGAAGATATAGCAAAATACGTACAAAGAATTATAGTAATGAATAAAGGTGCAGTCATGTATGATAATTCCCCTAAAAAGGTATTTGAAAAATACAAGGAATTAGAGCAAATTGGACTTGCAGCACCACAGGTAACATATGTAATGAATAAACTAAGGGAAAAAGGCATAAATGTTGATATTCATTCAACAACAGTGGATGAAGCTAAAATAGAAATATTAAAACTTTTAAAGGGTGAAAATAAATGATTAGAGATATAACAATAGGTCAGTATTATCCAGCCGATTCAATAATTCATAAATTAGATCCACGTGTAAAATTAATAATAACATTTGCTTTTATGATTTCATTATTTTTATTTAATAACTTACTTGGATATGTAATAGTTACAATATTTTTATTTGGAGTTATAAAACTTTCGAAAGTGCCCATTAAATTTATATTTAAAGGTCTTAAGACGATTATAATTATACTATTATTAACAGTAATTTTTAACTTGTTTCTAACTCCGGGAGAGCCCATTTTTAAGCTTTGGATAATAAAGATTACAAAGGAAGGAATTATTTCTGCTACATTTATGGGAATAAGGTTATCTTATATAATAATTGGATCATCTATTATGACATTTACAACCACACCTAATCACCTTACAGATGGCTTAGAAAAAATTATGAATCCGCTGAAAAAGATTCGTATTCCTGTACATGAGATTTCTATGATGATGTCCATTGCATTAAGATTTATTCCTATTTTATTAGAAGAAACAGATAAGATAATGAAAGCACAGATGGCAAGAGGTGCTGATTTTGAATCAGGAGGCATATTAAAGAGAGCAAAAAGTATGATTCCACTGTTAGTGCCTTTATTCATATCAGCTTTTAGAAGGGCAAATGATTTGGCTATGGCTATGGAAGCCCGTTGCTATAATGGAGGGGAAGGAAGAACAAAAATGAAGCCATTAAAATATAAGGCTATTGATCTTAGAGCTTATTTTGTTCTGTTAATATACCTTTCATTAATTATATTATTTAATTACGTAATAAAAAACTATACCAATTTAATATGGTAAAATAGACATAAAAGAGGATATAATGAAAAGAATTAAATTAGTCATTGCCTATGACGGCACAAATTATTGTGGATGGCAGATACAGCCAAATGGAATTACTATTGAGGAAGTATTAAATAAGAAGTTATCTGAATTATTAAATGAAGAAATTCAAGTTAACGGAGCCAGCAGAACAGATTCAGGAGTACATGCCCTTAAAAATGTAGCAGTATTTGACACAAATACAAATATACCTTCTGATAAAATATCCTATGCCCTAAATCAAAGGCTACCGGATGATATAGTTATTCAAGAATCTATAGAGGTTTCCGATGATTTTCATCCAAGGTATTGTAATTCAATAAAGACCTATGAGTACAAAATACTAAATAGAAGCTTTAATATGCCTACCAACCGGTTATATACTCATTTTGTATACTTGCCATTGGATATTGAAGCAATGAGACAAGCTTCGCAATATATAATAGGAGAGCATGATTTTAAAAGTTTTTGTTCACAGAGAACACAGGTAATAAATACAGTAAGGACAATTTATTCACTAGATATAATTAAAAATGAAGATGTAATAACATTTTCTATATCTGGCAATGGATTTTTATATAATATGGTAAGAATTATAGTAGGTACACTTATAAAAGTAGGACTCCATGTTTACCCACCTGAAAATGTTAAAACTATTATTGAAAAATGTGACAGGAAAGTGGCAGGACCTAAAGTACCCGCAAAAGGTTTAACATTAGTAAATATTCAGTATTTAGAGTAGGTAGAATTTTTGAAATTTGAGTTTCGCTTTAGAAATTTATTAAAATTTAACGAATATATTAATATCTCTTGACACACGAGGGAGAATGTACTATAATGTTAAATTGTGACAGATGTTAAAAATGCTTAAAAACCAAAGCCCCGGTAATTAAGTATTTATTATAAACAATTGATTTAATTATCCAAGGAGGTAAACCAATGAAAAGTTTTATGGCTAGTCCAGCAACAATCGAAAGAAAATGGTATGTAGTTGACGCTACAGGACATACATTAGGCCGTCTATCATCAGAGATAGCAAGCATATTAAGAGGTAAAAACAAACCAACTTTTACTCCACACATTGATACAGGAGATTATGTGATTGTAGTAAATGCAGATAAAATTAAAGTAACTGGTAAAAAATTAGAACAAAAAATATATTATAATCACTCAGACTATGTTGGTGGTATGAGAGAAACTAATCTAAAAGAAATGATGGATAAAAAACCTGAAGAAGTAATTAAACTTGCAGTTAAAGGTATGCTTCCAAAAGGACCATTAGGAAGAAGTATGATTACAAAATTACATGTATACGCTGGTAGTGAACATGATAATGCAGCTCAAAAACCAGAAGTATTAGAAATTAAATATTAATTAGGGATAGGAGGAACTTACAGTGGCAGCAGCAAAATATTACGGAACAGGTAGAAGAAAAAAGAGTATCGCAAGAGTATATTTAGTACCTGGAAAAGGTAAAATTACTATAAATAAAAAAGATATGGAACAATATTTTGGACTTGAAACACTTAAATTAATCGTTCGCCAACCACTTGAATTAACTGAAACTTTAGATAAATTCGACGTTTTAGTAAATGTTCATGGTGGTGGATTTACTGGCCAGGCAGGTGCTATAAGACATGGTATCTCAAGAGCTTTATTACAAGCAGATAACGAATATCGTCCAGCACTTAAAAAAGCAGGTTTCTTAACAAGAGATCCAAGAATGAAAGAAAGAAAGAAATACGGTTTAAAAGCAGCGAGACGTGCACCACAGTTCTCAAAGAGATAGAAAAAAATTACAGACCCTTGCAAATGTTATGTTTGCAGGGGTTTTCTTAATTTGTCTGGATATACTAAAAAAATACTTCAGAAAAAAATAATTAGCTTATAACATCAGCATTAGATGAAAAAAGTAAGGAGAATATGCTGAAAACTATCCTAAACATGAAGGGCCTAATGACGATAGAGTTTATTATGTATGATAAATTAATTGAGGAAATTTGTGATAATAAAATTTGTTTATAAATTTATGATATACCAAATAACTCTTTTAAAATTACCCCAAATTATTTAGTAAAAATGAAATATAGATGAAGGTGTGTTTGCAGTTTGTTTGCTTTAGAGAAATTTTGTTATTTTTTTGTTACTTTTACAACACGATTATGATTTTTAGGTATACAAAACATAATGAAATTGGTATACTAATTGTAGGTGAAGTTGAAAGATGAGTGTTATATATGATAATATGATATCAAATTATTTAACGAAAGGGGGGTACTGCATGACAGACAATGAAAGAATTATTGAAAATGTAAATGCAACTATGAGTATGAATATGATGTTTATTATTGTTATCCTAATTCCATAGTGTTAAAAAATAAATTAAATATTAATAATATTGAACTTTTAGAGGCAGAGAGAAGCATTACTTCCCTACGTACAGCAGAAGCTATGAAGAAAGGTATTAATGGAAAATTTGATTTTAATCACTTAAAACGAATTCATAAATTTTTATTTGGTGATATTTATGATTGGGCTGGGAAGATACGGATAGTAAATATTTCAAAAGGAAATCATTTTTTTTGTAGGATTTTCGGAGGTTGACAAAAATGGCTACTGAGCCGATCAGCTCAATAGTAAAGCAATAATGGAGAAATAAAAATAATGAAGATAAAACGGAGGAATAACGATGGCTGAGATTATTAAAGTTTACAGGGAGCATCTTCCGGCGGCACGGCTAATTGGCAAGCGTTATATGGAGGAGGACAGAATTAATGGTTCATTCGGTGCAAAATGGGGCGAATGGTTTCAAAACAATTGGTTTCAAGAAATTTTAGGGGAAACATTAAGCGTTATGCCCGGCGATTACGGTTCTTATTTGGGAATGATGAGGGTTATTGGTGATCAATTTGAATATTGGATTGGTACGGTTTTCCCATTGGAAACATCTGTTGCGGATGGGTTTGACTATATTGATCTGATTGAATTTGATGTTGCAACATGCTGGATTTACGGTGACGAAAAATCTGGTGAATTGTTCGGATTAGATATACATAATAAATGTCTTGAAGAACTTGTTAAAAACGAATATGTACGCAAAGAAAATGATTGGTGCATTGAACGATATACTTGTCCAAGATATACAACTCCTGATGAAAAAGGAAATGTAATTTTAGATTATTGCATTGCCATTAAGGATTAAAAAATTCATAAACAACATAAAATACTCTTTATGAAACCGGATTTACAGTAGGTGGTAGCAATGGAGAAGGTGTATTTACTCTTGCTTATTTCAAATAATATGGGAACAGTTGCAATTGAAAATGGTGAGATAGTGGGATATCTGGCATTTTGCAATACATACACAGACAGTCAAACCGGCTACAAAGAAGCCAACTCTCCCCTATATGGATATGGGGTAAGACACATAAAAAGAGGAGAAATCATAGTATAACGCCTAAGTATAAAAACAGAAATAGTAGTAAGCAAACTAAAAAAACAGAAGAAAAGTTTAGGGCTCAAAGTGTAAAGGTATCAAATACAGAAATTAAACCAAAAAATCAAAATTCTTTAAATGAGTTGAATAATGAACATAAACCTCTAGCAGCAGTAAAAGAATGAACACAAGAAATAACTAGTAAAAAGAAGAAAATAACTGATTATGCAAGTAACAAGCAACAATATAACTAGATATAAGCGATTAGCTTAGTAAAATAAAAATTTTTGCGAAATACTTATTGACAATTACATCATATATGATGTATAATAAAAGAGCAGATAGGAAGTAACGAAGGTGGTGGTGAATTGAATATACATGATTATTGTACTACAGGAGGAAAGAATGTTATTAAAGAATATTTAAGCTCCTTGCCTGATAAAGAAAGGGATATTGGTTATCATATAAGACATATGATAGTTAAAAGAGGTTTAAATGCCATAGAGGAACTTGATACAAGGCAATTAAGAGGGAAGCTATGGGAAATAAAATTTTCTCACAATAGAATAATGTATGTTATAGCAGATGCAGAGAATATTTATTTTTTACACGCTTGTCAAAAACAAAAAGGAAAAGCAGAGCAATTTGAATTGGAAAAAGCTATACAAAGAGCAAAAGAAAATGGTTTTGCCGTCTAATAAAATTAGGCGGTAATACCTTTAAATAAAAATAAAATAATGAGGTGATAGAATGCCATTTGTAGATGTAACAGATGTGATTTTAAATGAAGAGGTAAAAGAACTTGAAGAAGCTTATAAAAGTAATCCAGAAGTAAAAGCAGCAATTGATCAATTTGATGCTGAATGTAAATTAAGACGAGAATTAGCAGAGGCAAGAAAAAATTTAAATATAACACAAACGGAATTAAGAGAACGTACAGGTTTAACACAACAGGTAATTAGTAGAATTGAAAAGGACAACGAAATAAGCCCAAGCCTTAAAAACCTAATAAAATATGTTAATGCAATTGGATATGAACTAACAATACAACCAAAGCAAAAGCATTGATTATATCCTCACTGTAAGTTATAAAAAGACATCTAACAAGATGTCTTTTTGCTTTAATATGAATAAAATTAATAATGGAATTAAATAAACTTGGTATACAATAAAATTAGTAAATTTGCTAAATTTCAATGAAAAAAATAATATTAATAGAATTATTGGTGGGATATTATGTATGAAAAAAAATATGTTATTGCACTTGAAGGCATTGATGGTGCAGGAAAATCAACATTAATCGAATTATTGAAGAATGAATTTCCAATTTCTTTGTATCAAAGAACGAAGAAAGGAAAAATAATAGAAAATTTGGTTACCGCGGGTTTTATGCAAAAATACTATATGTTACAAATACCAATATATTTATTTTTAAGTTATAAAAACTATATCCTATTTTTCTTAAAAAAGGGTAAAGGGAAGTTAATTATCATGGATAGGTGTTTTTTAAGTAATATATGCTATTTTTATCCGGGAGCATTAAAGAATAAAAAGTTATTGAGTTTCGTTATGAAATTTGAAGTTAAACTTTTACCTGATATAATTTTTATCCTGGATGTAGACCCTATTATTGGTCGTATACGTGATAAACAAAAGAAGACTTTAAAATGGATGTCTGAAACAAGATATGCATATATAGAGTCTGAAAAATCTACGTTATTATCGCAATTTAACATTTGTATTATTAAAGACAAACAATTGATAGAAGAAAAGTACAGACTTCTTTCTGAGCACATAAGGAGGAATATACAATGGTAATAGATAAAACTGAAATTGAAAAGTTACTTTGTTTATCAATGGAAGATTTTAATAAAAATAAGAAAGATGGTAAAGATATTATATATATTAATACTAAATTTGATGATTTTTCAAAAGATGATCAAGTTGGTAATGACTCTATAGATTTAAGAATAAATAATAAAGGCTATATCATTTCTAATGACTATGAATATATTAATACACTTTCCGAAGAAGATTTTGAAAAATATTTTGTAGAAGTAAAACTTAATTTAGAGGAAGGATATGATTTAAAACCTGGTGATATATTATTTATTGATACATTAGAGAGGATACATCTTGTAGGTGATTTGATAGGTAGAGTATCAGGTAGAAGTGTTTTTTCAAGATTCGGTCTATCTGTGCATTGTACACAAGATAAGTTTTCTAGTGGAATTAATTCTATAGTTGCATTACAAATTGTAAATAATTCTAATACTGTGCTAAAGATTTTTCCTTATCAAAAGCTTGCACAGTTAATTATTCATAAAACAAGCCATAATCAAAATCCATATACTGGTACATATGCGGTGGAAAAATTTTATAAGTTGCCCAAGATTCAACCTAAAGATAGAATGCAATATGATGAAAGAACTAAAGCCAATATATTAAGTAATAAACCAAAAAAAATCTCAATAATGAAAAAAGGGAAGCAATCTACTAAATTTAATACTTTGGCACAGACTATTTTAGGATTTGTAGTTTCTACAGGAATAGCAATTATGGGATTGTTAGGTATTTCCAATGTAACAATAATAACTATATTTATATTAACATTAATTTTTATTTTAGGAAGTATATATTTCTATTACATATCTTAAGATGTAAAATAGTAGAAAGGATTAACAGAATTGAAAAAGAATTTAAATAATGAATTATTAATTTATCCGTGCCCTATAGTATTAGTAACATCTAAATATAATAATTATGAGAATGTATTGACAGTATCATGGACAGGTATTGCATCCTCTCATCCAGAATATGTTACTGTATCAATTAAGAATTCAAGATTTTCTCATGAGTTAATTATAAAATCTAAAGTATTTACAATTAATATAATTAACAATGAACTCTTGAAAAAAGCAGATTATTGTGGAACATATTCACGCAGAAATACAAATAAATTTAATGATTGCGAATTTACATGTTTATTAGGTAAGCATATTGATGTTCCCATGATAAAAGAGTGCCCTATAAATATTGAATGTAATGTTTATCAAACAATACAATTAGGTAGTCATACATTGATTATTGGAAAAGTGTTAGGTAAATATATTGATGATACAATACATATTGAAAAATTGCATGAAGCACTTAACCCAGTTGTTTATTTTCGTCCTAATTATTATGAAATAAATAAAGCTATATTGGGGTCATATGGTAAGATGAATAAATGATTTTTAAGAAAATTATTTATTAGATAATATTTCTTTAAAATAAAGAATGGATAAATATTTCAAGATTAATATTTTGAAAAGAATTGATAAAGCAATTTTTTTGCTTTATTTTGTGATGAAGATAAGTTGATAAAGTTAATTTAAAATAGAATTGTATAACATCACATTTTAGTTTTAGATGTGGTGTTTTTTAAAGGTTGGGGGGATTCACAATGTCTGGAAAACCAATATATGATAGAAGAGATTTGACTAAGTCTCAAAAAGAAAATGAATCAATTACACTTGAAAGTGTTGAGAAAAAGTTTGGTAGAGAGAATATGTCGGTTGCAGAATTTGCAATGTATTTATGCAAAATAAAAAAATTATCTCAAGGAGAAATTACTGAAAAAACAGTCAAGAATTATATTAAGACAATTTGTGAGAAGAGTGATGGAAGGTTGTCAATGCATGACTTTAAACATAATTCTACTAAGACAGGAAGTAAGTATGAATTAAAGCCACAATATCATACCCTATTAATTACTTTAATGGCTACTGACTATTTTGACGGCAGACGCAATGATAGGAAATTGGCAACACGGGGAGATTTATATTTGCAACTTATTACGAATATCAATAAATTCCTCAACGAGGGGGATAAAAAAATAATAAAAGCTAATCCTACGTATGTTAACGCTATGCTTGAAAGACATCTATCAGAGCATATTAATGCGCAATTGACTTCTTTATTATGAACAATGTATCATTCAGATCCAGTCTTACGTTACCAACTTATGATTGAATTTTTGTCAAGTATAACAAATTTAAGGGAATGGATGGATAGATTGGATCGTAATGCAATGTCTACAAGATTAGTATATGCACATGAGTTGAATGAATTTAAAGATGCCCTATACCAAAAGGGATTGTTTGAATCAATTAATTTGGATGAATTTTTAATTAAGTTTCTTGCTTTACGTGTGCATAATAAGGAGTATGAATATATCACCGATGATGAAAAATTATCTCCTGCAGCTATGTATTTGGCTAAAAATCTTTTTAATATAACTATAAAAGAAGATACAGAAATTAAAAAAGTGATGAATCAGATAGATGAATTTATTTCTAATGAAAATCGTTATAAGGAAATTATAAATAAAGTAAAGAGTATTCTTGATTTAAACAATTCTCGTGAAGCAAAAATCTATGAAGATTTGAAAAAACTAACAGCTATTCAATATATGAGACCAGAGATTTCTCCTGAAGATTATGATAGAACGGTTAGATTTACAGAATTATGTATAGCCAAGGATAAGTGGGATATATTAAAAGTTTTTGCAACTGCAGGGAGAGGAATGATGACACCAGAAAAAATTGCAAAGATAATGGCAATTAAAGATCATTCTGAGTATAGTGAAATCTAGGAAAAATAATTTATTGAATCTTTCCCTTTATAATGAAATAGTTTTTCATTATAATAAAAACATCAAATATAGAAAGGATGATTTTTATGAAAATAATTAATTCCTCAGAATTATCGTACTTTGGAGAAATTCAACAGTATTCGGAATATGCAAATTATATATATGAAAATAAGACGATAATAAATACTTTAGAGCATGCTGAGCAAGATGGTAATAATTCAGAAGAATATCTAAAAAGGGCAAAGAACTATAAAGAAGAAGGAGATGAATTGCAATTACAAAGAGCATGCCGTAGTGCTACTAAAGAAGCTGTTGATTCTACTGAAAAGTTTTTGAAAGTTGGGGCTAATGTTAAAAATTTGCAAAACCGTACTTTTGAGAATTGTCGAGGAAGGCAGGAAAGAGTACAAAATACACACTTTATCATGAAGATTAATGAGGTGGTTGGTGAGACTTGGCTGACTAATGAGGAGGCAGAGTATATGGATGGTTTTAAAGATGAAGAAAATGAATGTTATAATTCACATACAGGTTTAGCATATGGGGATGTTAGCCCAAAATTGTATGAGGCGGAGAAGGCTGTAGAAATAAAGCGAAAAGTAGAAAAGGGTGTAAAAGAATTAAGAAATAGAGTCTATGCCCAGAAAACCTTATTGAAAATGGAAATTAGGTTTTAGTAGTGTAGGTACTTGTCAATATAATGATAATAAAAAATAGTGATGAGTTTTCTAAAGAAATTTAGACTTTTTCAAATATGGGTTGGTTTATAGTACATAAACCAGAAGGTATCAGTTAGCTGTAGTTAAAAAGGGTAACTTACACGTAACTTACAATCGTCTTAAAAAGCCCTTATTTACACAATGTCATTAACTTAAACTCCCATGCCTTGCTTTCGCTCGGCACCACCATAAATGAAACGGGTAGGTTATACTACCATTCATTCTTGTTCTGTGCTATATTAAATATAGCGGTAAAGTCGATTTCCCTTTGGGTTTAGAACCCGTAACTT
>JAVBPB010000005.1:0-41470 GCA_031549965.1 Mobilisporobacter sp.
TTACCCTCGTTCAGCATGATTTTAAGGAGCCTTTGCAAGTCTCCTTAAAATCATAAACGCTTCCTCAGCCGGTCTGCACAAAATAACTTATGTGCCTATCTAAACTCAAAATAAATAAAATTCTCAAAAAGTTTTTCCAAAATAGCACAAGCTTTCGCCCCGAAACTTCAAAAAAAGACTAAGCCAAGGCTTAGTCCACAAAAATTTAAACTAATTCAATAAGTACTTCCATAGCCGCATCACCTTTACGTTGACCAATCTTAACGATTCTAGTATATCCACCTTTACGATCAACATACTTAGGAGCTATTTCATCAAATAATTTATCAGTTAAATCTATTTTTTTAGTATTTTTCTTTCTTCCAGCTTCTTCAGTTGGTACTTCAGTAATTGGATAAAGAACTTTTAACATCTGTCTTCTTGCATGAAGTCTTGACGCATCATCTTTTTTGATAGTTTTTTGAACTTCATCATAAACAGTAACTTTCTTACCATCTACTACTTCCTTAACTCTCTTGCCATCTTTATCTTTTCTAGCTACTTTAGCTGTTACTTCAACAGTTTTGTAGTTATCCTTTTCTTTAACAGCAAGTGCGATTAAGCTTTCAGTCATTTTACGAATTTCTTTAGCTTTTGATTCAGTAGTTACCATCTTTCCATGATATAAAAGATTAGTTACTTGGTTTCTAAGTAAAGCCTTTCTTTGACTGGAAGTTCTGCCAAGTTTTCTATAGCCTGCCATTTTTTTACCTCCTTATTTAGTAATGGATAAAATCAGGTTTTGTGCTTTTTATTCATCTGTCAGATTTAGGGATAATCCTAACTCTTTTAATTTAGCCAGAACTTCTTCTAAAGACTTACGACCAAGGTTTCTAACCTTCATCATATCTTCTGAAGTTCTGTTTGTTAACTCTTCTACAGTATTAATACCTGCTCTCTTCAAACAGTTGTAAGAACGAACAGATAATTCTAGTTCATCAATATTCATTTCAAGGACTTTTTCTTTTTCATTGTCTTCTTTTTCTACCATAATTTCAGCAGTTTTTGCATTTTCAGACAAATCAATGAAAAGACTTAAATGCTCACTTAATACTTTGGCAGCTAAACTTACGGCTTCATCAGGAGCTAATGTTCCATTTGTAAAGACGTCTAGTGTCAGTTTATCAAAGTCAGTCATTTGACCTACACGTGTATTCGTTACTGTTAAATTCACGCGTTCAACAGGAGTAAAGATTGAATCAACTGGTATTACACCAATTGGAAAATCATCATTCTTGTTTTTGTCAGCACTTATATATCCTCTTCCTCTTGTGATTGTTAATTCCATATATAGCTTACTGTCTGCACCACCATTAAGTGTTGCAATTACTAAATCTGGATTTAAAATTTCGATATCTGGATCAGTTTGTATGTCAGCCGCAGTTACAACTCCCTCACCATCAAACTCAATATACGCTGTCTTTGGTTCGTTTGTTTCACTGCTATTTTTTATTGCAAGGCTTTTAATGTTCATAATAATCTCAGTAACATCTTCCTTAACTCCTGGAATAGCACTAAATTCATGAACAACGCCTTCAATTTTAACATGGCTGACTGCTGCCCCTGGTAATGAAGAAAGCATAATTCTTCTTAATGAATTACCTAAAGTTGTACCATAGCCTCTTTCAAGTGGTTCAACAACAAAACGTCCATAACTTTTATCATCTGAAATCTCTTCAATCTCAATTTTTGGTTTTTCAAAATCAAACACTATATGATTCCCTCCTTTAGGGTTATCTTGTTTTGAGGGTAGTAACATATAATAACTATACATTTCCAATTATTAGAACATGTTGACTTAGTTATTATTTTGAATATAACTCTACTATAAGCATTTCATCAACTGGTACGTCTATTTGTTCTCTCATTGGTAATTCTTTAACTGTTCCTGATAAATTCTCATGATTTGCATCAAGCCATGATGGAACAAGTCTTCCTTCAGTAACTGCTAAAATATCTTTATATCTTTGACTACTTTTGCATTTTTCTTTAATTTCGATAACATCGCCAGCTTTTACCTGATAAGAAGGAATGTTTACACATTTGCCATTAACAAGTACATGTTTGTGGTCAACGATTTGTCTTGCTTCTTTTCTTGTTCTGCCGTATCCTAATCTAAAAATTATATTATCAAGTCTAAGCTCTAGTATAATCATAAGGTTTTCACCAGCAATACCAGACATTTTCTTAGCCTTAGTGTAATAGTTTCTAAATGGTTTTTCTAATACACCATATATAAATTTAGCTTTTTGTTTTTCTCTTAATTGTAGTCCGTACTCACTCATTTTTTTATTTGCTCTTGAGTTTGTTCTTTTTGATTTCTTATCTATTCCTAAAAATGATGGTTCTAATCCAAGGGATCTACATCTCTTTAGAACAGGAACTCTATCTACTGCCATCTCTGATTACACCTCCTATTAAACTCTTCTACGTTTTGGCGGACGACATCCATTATGTGGAACTGGAGTTACGTCTTTAATACTTGTTACTTCAATACCACATGCTTGTAATGCACGGATTGCTGCTTCTCTTCCTGAACCAGGTCCTTTAACCATTACTTCAACTGTTTTTAAACCATGAATAACTGCTGCTTTTGCTGCAGTTTCAGCTGCCATTTGAGCCGCATAAGGAGTTGATTTTCTTGAACCTCTAAAACCTAAACCACCAGCACTAGCCCATGATATAGCATTGCCTTCTGCATCTGTAAGTGTAACAATTGTATTATTAAATGATGATTGAATGTGCGCTTGTCCACGTTCTATGTGTTTCTTCACACGCTTCTTAACCACTTTTTTAGTGACTTTCTTAGCCATTAACCAAACCTCCCTTATGGGTTATTTCTTCTTATTAGCTACTGTCCTCTTTGGACCTTTACGAGTTCTTGCATTAGTCTTAGTTTTTTGACCACGAACTGGTAATCCTTTTCTATGACGGATACCTCTATAGCATCCAATTTCTTGTAATCTTTTAATATTAAGAGCAATCTCTCTACGTAAATCACCTTCTACTGTTTGAGTAGCGTCAATAACGTCACGAATTTTTGCAACTTCGTCATCTGTTAAATCACGTACACGAGTATCAGGGTTTACATTTGCTTCTTTTAAAATACGATTTGAGCTAACTCTACCTATACCATAGATATAAGTCAAGCCAATTTCAACACGTTTCTCTCTTGGTAAATCTACGCCAGAAATACGAGCCATGTGTTAATACACCTCCAATAGTAAAGTGCTAGTAACAAGCCAGTATCAACTAATAAAATATTAGGAGTGAAATGCATACTGTACTTATTCTAGTATTATATTGTTACATATCATGTTGATTGAATAGATAATTCAATTCTTATATTTTATAATTTATCAGTATGAACAACTTATCCAAGTGGTTCATGCTGCAGCCGCACTTAAGCATTACACAAACACTTATTATATCATAAAAATATAATAAGTCAAGGATTATTAACCTTGTCTTTGTTTGTGTTTAGGATTTTCACAGATGATTCTGATACTTCCTTTTCTTTTAATAATCTTACATTTTTCACAAATAGGTTTTACTGATGATCTAACCTTCACTGCAAATCTCTCCTTTCAAAAACGTTCGCTTTCAATTATAGCATTAAAAACTTTATATTTCAAGCAGAACTTAAGCATTTTTTGGAAAGCTGCCTTTCCAAAAACCTATTATTTGTCTCTCCAAATAATTCTACCTTTAGTTAAGTCATATGGAGATAATTCTAATGTTACTTTATCACCTGGTAAAATTCTTATAAAATTCATTCGCAATTTACCACTTATATGCGCTAAAACTTTATGCCCATTATCAAGTTCTACCTGGAACATAGCATTTGGTAATTTTTCAACAACTGTTCCTTCTATTTCAATTACATCCGTCTTAGACAATTAACATCCTCCTACCCTAATTCTGAAATCAAATTCATGATTTTGATTGTATTGTTTCATATGATTTAATAGTTTTTATAATATCTAAATTAATCTTTGCTGTGTCAAAAGAACTAATCTCTAACAGATTTTTATTTAGTAATTCAAAATCTTCAGTTATATAATTAACGCCCTGAACATGCTTTTTATTTTTTTTCTTAGGCTTTAAAACACTTCTTGCTTTACCATCAGACATATAAATATATTCATCTTCAACTTTAATTATGACAAAAAGTTTACCTTTTTCATGACCAGCTTTCGATTTAACAATTTGACCTACCTTAAGTTCCATTATCATCACCCTAATTATCTGATTTTCTGGAGCGAGTAAGTAACTCACATCCATCTTTTGTTATCAGAATTGTATGTTCATAATGAGCAGATAATGAACCATCTCTTGTAACAACTGTCCAATCATCCTCTAACCATTCAACATCATATGCACCTTGATTTATCATAGGCTCAACGCAAATGGTCATACCTGCTTGAAGTTTTAAACCTCGTCGCCTTTGTTTAAAATTTGGTATTTGAGGTTCTTCATGTAATTCTCTTCCTATACCATGACCTACCAAATCTCTTACTGAGGAGCATCCAAAACTTTGAACATATTCATCTATTGCATTAGATATCTGAAATAAATGATTACCCTCTTTTGCATACTTAATTCCTTCGTAAAAGCTTTGTTTTGTGATTTCAATTAATTTTTTTGCTTCAGAGCTTATTTCTCCAACTGCATGTGTTCTTGCAGCATCAGAATGATATCCTTTATAGATAACACCAGCATCTAAGCTTACAATATCGCCATCTTGTAATATCCTCTTTTTTGACGGAATTCCATGTACAACTTCATCATTAACTGAAACACATATTGAGGCTGGAAAACCATTATAATTAAGGAACGAAGGTATGCAATTAAAACTTTTTATAATTTCAGCACCTTTTTTATCAATATCAAATGTACTAATACCAGGCTTTACAAAGCCTTCAAGTTCATCATGCACGATCGAAAGGATTCGTCCAGCTTCTCTCATTAGTTCTATTTCGCGTTCGGATTTTATTTGAACTGACATCCTATGCTCCCAAAATTTTAACAATTGCATCAAATACTTCAGCCATATCTTTTGTGCCATCTACCTCAACAAGAATATCTTTTTTTGTATAGTAATCAATTAATGGCTGGGTTTGCTCATGATATACTGTTAAACGTTTTTGTACTGTTTCAGGTTTGTCATCATCTCTTAAAATTAATTCGCTGTTACATGTATCACAAATTCCTTCAACTTTTGTTGGAATGTGAACTAAATGGTAAGTAGCTCCACAAGATACACAAGCTCTTCTTCCACTCATTCTATTTACTATATTTTCGTCAGGAACTTCTACATTAACTGCATAGTCCATTTTTTCACCAATTTTGAGAAGTGCACTGTCAAGTGCTTCTGCCTGAGGAATAGTTCTTGGAAAACCATCTAATACATATCCTTTTTCACAATCAGCTTGTTTTACTCTGTCTACAACTAAGTCAACAACCAATTCATCAGGAACAAGTAAACCTTGATCCATATAAGTTTTAGCCTTTGTTCCAAGTTCAGTTCCGTTTTTTATATTTGCTCTAAATATATCTCCAGTTGAAATATGTGGAATACCATATTTATCAGCAATTCTTTTTGCTTGTGTACCTTTGCCTGCTCCTGGTGCACCTAACATAATTATTTTCATAAACCTTACCTCCAATTACATACATGTTAATTATTGACAGTTTTGCTATAAATATACTTTTGCAAAAGTGAACGCCCAAAGGCGTTCCCAATCATAAGTCAATTATTCATTTAAGAAGCCTTTATAGTGTCTTACTAACATTTGTGACTCGATTTGTTTCATAGTTTCAAGAACTACACCAACGATGATTATTAATGATGTTCCACCAAAACTTATCGAAGCATTAAATACTCCTGAGAAAAATGTTGGTGTAACAGCAATAATTACAAGTCCGGCTGCTCCAATAAATATTACATAATTGACAATTTTAGTTAAATATTCTGAAGTTGGCTTACCAGGACGAATACCAGGTACAAAACCACCTTGCTTTTTCATATTATTAGCAACTTCAATTGGATTAAATGTAACTGAAGTGTAGAAATAAGCAAAGAAAATTACTAATGCAATATATATTATAAGTCCTATTGAGTATTGGATTTCACTTGGCTTTAACCAATGGCTGTGATTTAACATCTTTAAAATCTTTCCGCCAAATGACCCTTGATCAACATTAAAAAATGAAGCTATAACAATTGGGAATTGCATCATTGAAGACGCAAAGATAATTGGTATAACACCAGCCGTATTTACTTTTAAAGGAATGTGAGTTGATTGACCACCAACCATTTTTCTTCCTTGAACTTTTTTAGCATATTGTACTGGAATTCTTCTTTGAGCACCTTGTAATAATACTACAAGTACTATCATTAATATAATAACTGCAACTATTACGATTGCACCAATAATTGAAAATACAACTGACGATGCTCCTGTAACAAATTGTGAAATTAATCCTGAAACATCACTTGGTATTCTTGATACAATATTAATTAACAACACTATTGAAATACCGTTACCTACACCCTTTTCAGTAATTCTTTCACCGATCCACATAAGGAATGCAGTACCAGCAGTTAATGTAAATATTACTACTACACAATTCATAAAATTATATGATTGTAATAATCCTTGATTACCAAATCCTATAGCCATAGCAGCTGATTCAAGTAATGATAGACCAACAGTAAGATAACGAGTTATTTCTGCGATTTTTTTTCTTCCATCTTCGCCTTCTTTTTGCATTTCCTCTAACTTTGGAATTGCTATTGTTAATAATTGCATTATGATTGAAGATGTAATATATGGTGTAATATTCAATGCGAATATTGACATACTCATAAATGAACCACCGGTAAATGCATCTAAAAATCCTAAGTCTATTGTGTTAGATGCAAACCAGTTTGCAAAATAATCCCTATTAACCCCTGGCGTTGGTAGTTGACATCCTATTCTCACTACTATAAGCATTAAAAAAGTAAATATTATTTTTTTTCTAATATCTTGAATTTTTAAAGCATTACGGAGCGTTTTTAACATCCTATACCACCTCAGCATTTCCACCAAGAGACTTAATTTTTTCTACTGCACTTTCACTAAATGCACTAGCTTTAATAGTAAGTTTCTTAGTAAGTTCCCCATTTCCAAGAATCTTTACACCATCTTTTGGATTTTTAACTAATCCAACTTCCATTAATGATTCAATTGTAACAACATCATCATTATTGAATACATTTAATTTGCCTACATTAATTCCAATAATTACTTTGGTATTTCTGTTAGTAAAACCTCTTTTAGGTATTCTTCTATATAATGGCATCTGGCCGCCTTCGAAACCTGGTCTTGTTGCTCCTGAACGAGCTTTTTGACCTTTGTGACCTTTACCAGCAGTTTTACCATTTCCTGAACCATGACCACGGCCTCTTCTGAAATTATCACTTTGCTTTGAACCTTCAGCAGGTCTTAATTCTGATAAATTCATACGTTGCACCTCCTTAATCTTTCTAGTAATTACATTTCTTCAACTTTAACTAAATGCTTAACCTGATTAATCATTCCTCTAATTGCTTGGTTATCTGGCATTTCAACTGTTTTGTGAAGTTTTTTAAGTCCTAATGCTTCAACTGTTGATTTATGCTTAGGAATTGCACCGATTGTTGATTTTACTAAAGTTATTTTTAATTTTCCTGCCACTTTATTTCCCTCCTTAGCCTAGTATCTCTTCTACAGATTTACCACGAAGTTTTGCTACTTCTTCTGGAGTTTTTAGTTGATTTAAACCTTCAATTGTAGCAAGTACTACATTTTGCTTATTATTTGAACCTAAAGATTTTGTACGTATATTTTTAACTCCTGCGATTTCAAGAACGTTACGAACTGGACCACCTGCAATAACACCAGTACCTTCTGGAGCTGTTTTAAGTAGTACAGATGCACTTCCGAAATTCCCGATGAAATCATGTGGAATACTTCCATTTTCGTTAATCGGAACAGTTATTAATCTCTTCATTGCATCTTCTTTTCCCTTGCGGATTGCTTCTGGAATTTCAGTTGCTTTACCAAGACCTGCACCAACGTGTCCTTTACCGTCACCAACAACCACTAAAGCTGTAAATCTGAAATTACGTCCACCTTTTACTACTTTAGTAACACGTTTAATTGATACTACCTTTTCATTCAATTCTGATTCTAATTCTTTAGCATCAATAATTGTACGTTTCATGTATTTCCCTCCTTGCTTAGAATTGAAGACCAGCTTCTCTTGCTGCATCTGCTAATGCTTTTATTTTTCCTTGATATATGAATCCGCCTCTATCGAAGACAACTGCTGTGATACCTTTTTCTAATGCTCTTTTTGCAATAACTTTACCAAGTTGTGTTGCTGCATCTACATTATTAGTTTTTTCTAATTCAGCTTTTACTTCTTTTTGAAGTGTTGACGCTGAAACCAAGGTATTACCAACTGTATCATCAATAATTTGAGCGTACATATGATTATTGCTTCTAAACACAGCTAAACGTGGTCTTTCGGCTGTACCAGTGAAACGATTACGTAATTTTCTATGTTTTTTAACGCGAACTTTTGTTCTTGATGCTTTACTAACCATTGTCATTCACTCCTTTAATTATTTTTTACCAGTCTTACCAACTTTACGTCTAATAACTTCATCAGAATATTTAATACCTTTACCTTTGTATGGTTCTGGTCTTCTTTTGTCTCTGATTTCAGCAGCGTATTGGCCTACTTTTTCTTTATCTATACCTGAAACAGTTATTTTGTTTTGTCCTTCTAAAACTGATTCGATTCCTTCTGGATCTGTCATCTCAACTGGGTGAGAATATCCTAATGAAAGAACTAATTTTTTTCCTTGCTTTGAAGCCTTGTAACCAACACCGTTAACTTCAAGAATTTTTTGATATCCTTGAGTAACACCGACAACCATGTTATTGATTAATGTTCTTGTTAATCCATGAAGAGATTTCATTCTCTTTAAGTCATTTGGTCTTGTTACGATTACTTCGCTGCCTTCTATTTTAATGTCCATTTCTACAGGTAACTCTCTTTCAAGTGTACCCTTTGGACCCTTTACAGTCACTTTATTACCTTCTGCAATTTTTACCTCAACACCTTGTGGTATTGCAACCGGCATTTTACCGATACGTGACATGTCAGCACCTCCTTAATTTTGTGACAACATTTTTTACCAAATAAATGCTAAAACTTCTCCGCCAACGTTTAATTTTCTGGCTTCTTTATCAGTTACAACACCTTTGCTTGTTGATATAATTGCTATACCAAGTCCTCCAAGTACCTTAGGAAGTTCTTCTTTGTTAGCATACACACGAAGCCCTGGTTTTGAAATTCTCTTAAGGCCTGTGATAATTTTTTCATTTTTATCTTTACCATACTTTAATGTAATATGGATTGTTTTAAAGCTTCCTTCTTCTACTAAATCAAACTTTTTGATGTAACCTTCGTTTAAAAGAATTTCAGCAATTACAATCTTCATTTTTGAAGCAGGTACATCTACTGTATCATGTTTTGCAGTATTTGCATTACGAATTCTTGTTAGCATATCTGCAATTGGATCGCTCATTGTCATTTTAGTTGCCTCCTTCCTTTTTCTTACCAGCTTGCCTTTTTAACACCTGGAATTTGTCCTTTATAAGCTAATTCACGGAAACAGATTCTGCAAATGCCATATTTTCTTAAATAAGCATGTGGACGTCCACAAATTCTGCAACGATTATATTCTCTTGTTGAAAACTTTTGTTTACGTTGTTGTTTTATTATCATTGACTTTTTAGCCATTAATTTCCCTCCTTTTATTTCTTGAATGGCATGCCAAACAATGTTAATAGCTCACGAGCTTCTTCATCAGTCTTAGCTGTTGTTACAAATATAACATCCATACCTCTAACCTTATCAACTTTGTCATATTCAATTTCTGTGAAAATTAATTGTTCTTTTATACCAAGAGCATAGTTTCCTCTACCGTCAAATGCATTTTGATTAACACCTCTAAAGTCACGAACACGAGGTAATGCTAAATTAATCAAACGATCAGTGAATTCGTACATTCTAGCACCACGAAGAGTTACTTTACAGCCAATGGCTACACCTTCTCTAATCTTAAAGTTAGCAACTGAATTCTTAGCTTTTGTTGTTACTACCTTTTGACCAGATATAATTTCTAAATCTTTTACTGCAGCATCTAATAATTTTGCGTTGTCTTTTGCTTCTCCAACGCCCATATTTATAACTATTTTTTCAAGCTTTGGTACTTCCATCTTGTTTTTATAACCAAACTTTTTTACCATAGCATCAACAATTTCATTATTATAAATGTCTTTTAATCTGCTCACTTAAGCTGACCTCCTCTCTACTATTAGTCAACAACTTCACCTGTTGATTTTGCTATACGAACCTTTTGTGGTCCTTTTTTACCTTCTACAGTTTTAAATCCTAATCTTGTAGGTTTTCCTTTGTATATATACATAACATTTGAAAGATCTATTCCAGCTTCCTGATGTATTATTCCGCCTTTTGGATTTTTAGCACTTGCTTTTCCATGTTTTGTTACAATGTTAACGCCTTCAACAAGAACTGAATTGTCTTTTTTATTTACAGCAATAACTTTGCCTTCTTTACCTTTATCTTTACCAGTGATTACTTTAACTTTATCACCTTTTTTGATTTTTATACTAGACACTGTGGACACCTCCTTATAATACTTCTGGTGCTAATGATATTATTTTCATAAATTGTTTTTCTCTTAATTCTCTTGCTACCGGCCCAAATATACGAGTACCTTTTGGATTTTTATCATCTTTTATAATTACAGCAGCATTTTCGTCAAATCTTATATAAGAACCGTCTTTACGACGAGCACCTTTTACCGTACGTACAACTACAGCTTTAACAACGTCACCCTTTTTTACAACACCACCTGGTGTTGCATCTTTAACCGAAGCAACAATGATATCACCAATAGCAGCATATCTTCTTGTTGAACCACCTAATACTCTGATGCAAAGTAGTTCCTTAGCTCCTGTATTATCAGCAACCTTAAGCCTTGATTCTTGTTGTATCATGCTTAATTACCTCCTTTTAGACTAATGAACAATTATTATTTTGCTCTTTCAATAATTTCTACAAGTCTCCATCTTTTATCCTTTGATAAAGGTCTTGTTTCCATAACTTTTATTCTATCTCCAATTTTGCAATCGTTATTTTCATCATGAGCTTTAAGCTTATATGTTCTCTTAACGATCTTTCCATACATTGGATGTTTAACATGATCTTCAACTGCAACTACTACAGTTTTGTTCATTTTATCACTTACAACTTTTCCTATACGTGTCTTTCTTAGGTTTCTTTCTTCCACAACAATTCCTCCTTCCTAGGATTATTTAGAAGCATTTGCTGATTCAGCAATTACTGTCTGAATTCTTGCAATATTCTTTCTAACTTCTTTGATTCTGCTTGTATTATCCAATTGATTTGTTGCGTTCTGGAACCTCAAGTTAAAAAGTTCCTTCTTAGCAGCTACTAATTCTTCATTTAATTCTAATGCTGATTTTGTTTTTAAATCGGCTACATATTTATTAATTTTCACTGTTATCACCGCCTTCTAATTCTGCGCGAGAAACTATTTTACATCTAAGTGGCAGTTTGTGTATTGCAAGACGAAGTGCTTCACGTGCAACTTCTTCTGAAACGCCTGATATCTCAAACATAACGCGTCCTGGTTTTACAACTGCTACCCAGTATTCTAATGTACCTTTACCAGATCCCATACGAGTTTCGGCAGGTTTTGTAGTTACTGGTTTATCAGGGAATATTTTAATCCAAACTTGACCACCACGTTTGATATAACGAGTCATAGCAATACGAGCTGCTTCAATCTGGTTTGATTTAATCCAAGCTGGTTCTAAAGCTACAATTCCGAACTCACCATTCATGATTTTATTTCCTCTTAATGCTTTACCGGCCATAGAACCTCTGAATTGCTTACGGCGCTTTACTCTTTTTGGCATTAACATTATTTATCGCTCCCTTCCTTATTTCCCTTAGTAGGAAGAATTTCACCGTGGTATATCCAAACTTTAACACCTAATTTTCCGAAAGTTGTATCTGCTTCTGCAAATCCAAAATCAATGTCTGCACGTAATGTTTGTAGTGGAATAGTACCTTCACTATAAAACTCAGTACGAGCCATATCAGCACCGCCAAGACGTCCTGAAACCGCTGTTTTAATTCCTTTAGCACCGTTTTTCATTGTTCTTGCCATAGTTGATTTCATTGCTCTTCTAAATGATATACGACCTTCAAGCTGAGCTGCAATGTTTTCAGCAACTAATTGTGCATCTTTATCTGGTTTTTTAACTTCTTTAATGTCAACCATTAATTTTTTAGCAGTAAATTTTTGTAAATCAACTTTAAGTTTATCAATTTCAGCTCCACCTTTACCAATAACAACTCCAGGTTTTGCAGTGTAAATAATAACTTTTAATCTATCTGATGCTCTTTCAATTTCAATTTTTGAAATTCCAGCATTGAACAATTTCTTTTTAAGGTATTTTCTGATCTTATAATCTTCAACTAGATTGTCAGCAAAGTCAGCTTCAGCATACCATTTTGAGTCCCAATCTTTAATAATTCCGACTCTTAAACCGTGAGGATTAACTTTCTGTCCCATTTTTGCCCTCCTTATCTTTCATTAAGCACTACTGTGATATGGCTAGATCTTTTTTCGATTCTGTAAGCTCTACCCTGTGCTCTTGGTCTGATTCTTTTCATTGTTGGTCCTTTATTTGCGTAACATTCCTCAATATAAAGTTTATCAACATTCATTCCATTGTTGTTTTCAGCGTTTGCAATTGCTGATTTTAATAATTTCTCTATTAAAGTTGAAGCATATCTTGGATTATAAGCTAAAATACCAAGTGCTGATTCTACGTCCTTGCCTCTGATGGCATCTAAAACAAAACATGCTTTTTGAACTGAAACCCTTGCATATGATAACTTTGCACTAGGTCTTGTATCTTTGTTAGCATTTCTGTCTCTTTTAATCTGGGATCTATGTCCTTTAGCCATGGACTATTACCTCCTTTCAAGTTGCCTTTATTAACGAACCTTTGATTTCTTTTCGTCTTTTCCATGTCCTCTATATGTTCTTGTTGCAACAAACTCTCCAAGTTTGTGTCCAACCATATCTTCTGTAACATATACTGGAACATGTTTTCTTCCATCATGAACTGCTATTGTATGAGATACCATTTGTGGGAAGATTGTTGAACGACGTGACCAAGTCTTAATAACAGACTTATCACCACTTTTGTTCAATGCATCTACTTTTTTAAGTAAATGTTCATCTGCAAATGGTCCTTTTTTAAGTGAGCGACCCATAGTTAACCTCCTTAATTTTTACAATCATAGATTGTAGTTATTTCATGTTCTTACCGTCTCTTCTTCTTACTATTAATTTATTTGATTTCTTGTTTTTCTTTCTTGTCTTTAAGCCAAGTGCTGGTTTGCCCCAAGGTGTTACTGGTCCTGGACGGCCAATACCTGTTCTACCTTCACCACCACCATGTGGATGGTCATTAGGGTTCATAACAGAACCACGAACTGTAGGTCTGATACCCATGTTACGTTTACGTCCTGCTTTACCGATGTTTATTAATTCATGGTCAATATTTCCAACCTGACCAACTGTTGCTCTACAAATAATTGGTACCATTCTCATTTCGCCTGAAGGTAATCTAAGTGTTGCATATTTTCCTTCTTTAGCCATTAATTGTGCTGAATTACCTGCCGAACGAACTAATTGTCCGCCTTTTCCAGGATATAATTCTATATTGTGAAGTTGTGTACCAACTGGGATGTTACCAAGTGGTAAGCAGTTTCCTACTCTTACTTCAGCATTTTCACCATTCATTACCTTTTGACCAACTTTTAATCCGTTTGGTGCTAAGATATATGCTTTTTCACCATCTGTATAGCAGATAAGTGCTATATTTGCTGTTCTGTTTGGATCATATTCTATTGATTTTACAACAGCAGGTATTCCATCTTTTCTTCTTTTAAAATCTATTATTCTATATTTTTTTCTTGAACCGCCACCACGGTGTCTTACTGTAATTTTTCCTTGATTGTTACGACCAGAGTTCTTATTTAAAGAAACTACTAATGATTTCTCAGGTGTACTCTTTGTAATTTCAGAGAAATCTGAACTAGTCATTTGTCTTCTGGAAGGTGTATATGGGTTATATTTTTTAATTCCCATTTATTTCACTCCTTTCATAGTGTCACAACATGCAAAATTTTATAATCCTTCAAATATTTCGATATCTGCACTATCTTTAGTTAGTTGTACAATAGCTTTTTTTGTTTTTGAAGTTCTTCCAACAATGTTTCCTCTTCTGCGTTTTTTACCGTCAAGGTTCATTGTGTTAACCCATTCAACTTTTGTATCTTTAAACATTTTTTCAACCGCTTCTTTTATTTGAGATTTGGTTGCATCTGTATGAACTAAAAATGTGTATTTTTTTTCTGACATAGCATTCATACTTTTTTCAGTAACTACTGGTTTAAGGATAACATCATAATATTTAATATTAGCCATTATGCGTACACCTCCTCAATTGTTGCCACTGCATCTTTTGTTAATACTAATGTATCATACTTTAAGATGTCGTATACGTTGATTGTATTTGTTAATGTCGTTGCTACTGAAGGAATGTTTCTTGCAGATAGAACAACGTTTTTATCATTTTCATTTAAAACTACTAATGCTTTTGTAAGTTTTAAATTATCAAGAACAGCCTTAAACTTTTTAGTTTTTACTTCATCAAAGTTAAGTCCTTCAACTACGATTAGCTTTTGTTCTTTAACTTTAGATGATAACGCTGATTGTAATGCAATTCTTTTTTCTTTTTTATTCATTTTAAATGAATAATCTCTTGGCTTTGGAGCAAATACAACTCCACCACCTGTCCATTGTGGTGATCTTGTTGAACCTTGTCTTGCATGTCCTGTTCCTTTTTGTCTCCAAGGTTTTCTTCCGCCACCGCTAACTTCTGCACGAGTTAAGGCACTTTGAGTTCCTTGACGTTTATTAGCTAGTTGACTTACAACTGCCATGTGAACTAAATGTTCATTTATCTCAACACCGAAAATAGCATCATTTAGTTCCATTTCTCCTACTTGATTGCCTTCGATATTATATACAGATACTTTTGCCATCTGTGTGTTCCTCCTTTCCTATGACTATTTCCTTGTTGTTTCTTTTAACATTACTAATGATTTTTTAGGTCCCGGTACTGAACCTTTGATTAGTATTAAATTGTTTTCTACATCTATTTTAACAACTTCAAGGTTTTGAACTGTTCTTCTAACAGCTCCCATGTGTCCTGGCATACCTTTGCCTTTGAATACTTTTCCTGGGCTTGTTGCTGCACCGTTAGATCCTGCGTGGCGATGGTATTTTGAACCATGAGTCATAGGTCCTCTTGTTTGTCCATATCTTTTAATTGCACCTTGGAATCCTTTACCTTTTGATTTTGCAGTTGCGTCAATGTGATCTCCTACATTGAAGATATCTGCTTTGATTTCTTGACCAACTTTGTATTCCTCAGCGTTTTCAAATTTAAATTCTCTTAAAAATCTTTTATATGATACTCCCGCTTTGTCAAATTGACCTTTTAATGGTTTGTTTACAAGTTTTTCTCTTTTATCATCAAACCCAACCTTTACTGCACTGTATCCATCGTTTTCTACTGTTTTAACCTGCACTACTGCACAAGGTCCAGCTTGTAAAGCTGTTACCGGAATTAACACTCCATTTTCATCGAAAATTTGAGTCATTCCAACTTTAATTGCTAATATTGCTTTTTTCATTCTGAAACGCACCTCCTATTTAATCTACAGCGGATTGCACCAAGGCAATCATCCTAGATGGTTTTAATTTATATAAAACCTATAAAGGATTATCTTATTAACTGTTTACTACTTTGTTTTCATCTTAATGTCGATGTACACACCTGCTGGCATTTCTAACTTTGATAATGCATCTACTGTTTTTTGTGTAGGTGTCATTATGTCAATCAATCTCTTATGTGTTCTTTGTTCAAATTGTTCTCTGGAATCTTTGTACTTGTGAACAGCTCTAAGAATTGTTACTACTTCTTTTTTAGTTGGAAGTGGCACTGGTCCACTCACCTTTGATCCTGTTTTTTTAACAGTCTCAATAATTTTAGAAGCTGATTGATCGATTAATTGGTGATCATATGCCTTTAATGTGATTCTCATTACTTGACTTGCCATAAAAAAAGTCGCCTCCTTTTCGCACTTAATTGCAGTACGACAAGCGGTGACTGTACACTCTACCGTGTGTATCTTCATATCAACACACGTATATCTATCATAGAAATAGATTCATTTGCATTTGTACAGTGACTTGTCGCCAGTTTCATAACTTGACATTCGCTCCACGGAAAACCTGTTGATACAACAGCAACCTCTCGTTTCAACGCTATCAATGTCACAACTCCATAATTATAACCCATCAAATGGTAGATTGCAAGAGTTTTTTTGTATTTTGAACAAAAAATTTTGATGAAAATTTTCATTTTTTTTTTATTTGTTTGTAGGAATTGTATATATTTTGAGGATTTGCCTGACGCTTTGCCTTTTAGTCTTTCTACACCCCAAGATAATCATTAGGCTTAAAAAAGTCAGAAATGCCAAACATTCCAATGAGCCTATGAAAATACCATAGTCTCATTTCCATTGCATTTAATGACTTTTTTAAGCCTAATGATTATCTTGGGGTGATTTAGTTTTTGGGGCAAAGCTGAGATTTAAAAATTTTTAAAACAATAATGTACTTTTCACCAACTTTATTGTATTGTTCTATTTTTCCTTTTTTGATAAAAGATTTTATTTTCAATTTTTGATTTCTTTTGATATTTTATTTGTGTAATAGATTATTGCTACAATTCTTATTAATATTCCTATTATTGCTATTTCTATTGGAAATCGGAAATATATACTGTTCAGCATTTGCCATAGGATTAGTAATAGGAGGGTTAGGATAAACATTGTAGAATGACTTTTATATACTGCTTTTTCAAATTTGTACTTTTCTATTATTTTGCGATTTATTACTACTGTATATTTTTTACTTTTCCTGTGAATTTCTGATAGTATGATTATTCCTGAGTTTAAAGTAAAAAGTATATAGAATGGGGCTAAGTCTTTTGCGGTTATCATGTAGTATACTCCGCTCAAAGCTAATATTATGTTAAAATATATGTTGCATATTTTTAAACTTCTAAAATTGCTAACTATTAAAATTTCTGATTTATCTTTGCTGTTTAGATTTTGTTTGTTTTTGTTCATTGATTTACTCCTTGTATAATTTATATTTATCTTAGATTATATTAGCATGTATACGGTTATTTTTCAATATTGGCTTGCTTTTATAGTGAAAAAAATATATAATGTTTAAGAATTTATTTATAGAAAGAAGGATTTTGAATGTGGGTTTCTGATAATTGGACTGATTATGAAGTTATAGATACATCTAATGGTGAAAAATTGGAAAGATGGGGGGATTATATGCTGGTAAGACCAGATCCTCAGATTATTTGGAATACTGAAAGAAGTGAGACACGGTGGAAGAAAATTAATGGGCATTATCATCGTAGTAATAAGGGCGGCGGTGAATGGGAATTTTTTAATTTGCCTAATCAGTGGAGTATTAAATATAAGGATTTGGGCTTTTATTTGAAACCTTTTAGTTTTAAACATACTGGGCTGTTTCCAGAACAGGCAGCTAATTGGGATTGGTTTTCTGAGAAAATTGGGGCGGCTGATAGACCGGTTAAGGTTTTGAATTTGTTTGCTTATACTGGAGGGGCAACTTGTGCTGCTGCTAAGGCGGGGGCTTTTGTTACTCATGTTGATGCTTCTAAGGGAATGGTTCAGTGGGCTAAGGAAAATGCTAAATTGTCTGATATTCCTGATAATTCTATTCGATATATTGTTGATGATTGTGTAAAGTTTGTTGAAAGGGAGATTAGACGTGGAAGTTCTTATGATGCTATAATAATGGATCCTCCATCATATGGAAGGGGTCCAAAGGGTGAGATATGGAAGATTGAGGAGCAGATACATTATTTTGTGAAGATTTGTTCTAAGCTTTTGTCGGATAAACCTCTTTTCTTTTTACTTAATTCTTATACTACTGGACTGGCTCCTTCTGTTCTTACTTATCTTTTGTCTACTGAATTATTAGATAAGTTTGGTGGGGTGGTGGAATCTGATGAGGTTGGATTACCTGTAAGTTCTAGTGGGTTAATTCTTCCTTGTGGTGCTAGTGGAAGATGGTCACAAAATTAATTTTGATGCGTTATAAATTATAGATTATCCCGTAATTTATAACGCATTTATTTTCTTAATTTATTCATAACTAACTACTATATAATTTCCATAAAATTTAAGATTTTAATGATAAATTTACTTTTTGATTCCTAAAAATTTTTCATTAAATTAAATCCTTTAGCTTTTACATTTCTGTATTGGTGTGAAATATCATTATAAAAAATAATCCCAGAATAATCTAGTGAATTTTTAACCCCTTTTAATAATTCCAATGATATAGAAGTTTGACCAAAGGCTTTTTTATAATTTTCTCTCTTTTCATACACCTTTACAATAGATAAAATATCATCTTCCATTTCGCAAAGATAATCAATGTATTCTAATAAATCCTTAAATATTTCATCTTGCTTTGACTGCTTCATTAATTCGCTACTGGATAATTGGGAATATTTCCTGTTCTCATAATCCCTCCATGCACTTTCCCGCAGCATCTCTAATAATACACTATCCCTGCCAATCATCTCAAACATTTCATATCCACGGGGAGAAATATATAGTCTGCTATTATCATTTAAGGATTCTTTGGTATCTAATGTTTTAATATCATCAAAATCCTTAATTGACTTTCTTAAGATTTTTCTTTCAAATAAGAACTGTAAAGCTTTAATAAATTTACTTACAATATTTTCTCCAAATATGTTTTTCCACTCTTCGATAATATCTCCTAATTTTTCTGCATTAAGACCATAAGATTCAATACCTCTCTTCTTAAAAAAGTATTTCATAATTAGCAAACAATAAATGCTTAAATCTTCTTCCTCTGAAGTATAAAAAATGTTAGGAATGATTGTCTCTTCTGTTCCACAAAATATTGGATCCTCATTGCATGCAAGTGCTCTTATAACATTAATATTATTAAAACTATACTCAGGTGCTGTAATTGTAAAAACATCATCTTTATTCTTATTTTTCTGAACCCAGAAACGATTTGCAAATACCTTTGAATATTGTGCAAGTGCTTCACGAATATTCATGAAGCAAAGATTTTTTATCATATCCTTATACTTACCCTCAAATATTCTGTTCATTTTCATTAATTCATTATAACATATTTTCCATGTATCTATATTTCCAATGACACGAGTACTATGTTCAGTGTAATAGTTAAATCTTCTTTCAAATATAGTATCTAGATCTACAGATTTCTTTTTCAATACGGCAGGCTCACTTATTGGATAAGTTTCTATATGTCTGCTTGTATTTAAAATTCTATATGTATGTGGCCTAACAGAAATTAGTAAATTTACGGAGTATTTATGGCTTTCTGGATAGTCTGTATTTTTCATGCAACTATACAGTTTTAAATACTTGGAAATAGTTTCTCTCTGACAATTTTCTGGTAATGACTCTATATCATCTAAAACAATAACTAATCGCTGATATTTATCATAATTCATTTTAATATAATACTTCAATCTATTAGCCTGAAATTCAAAAGGACTTTCTTTATATGCTCCCTTCAATTTTTCAATTATTAATTGATTCTCGTCTATATCCATTGCATATATTGGATCAATATTTTCTAATGCAAAAGCCGTATGATTACGAATAAATGTATAAAAATCTTTTTTCCCTTCGTCTGTTTTTAATACATTCCTCAAATTAGGATTTTCTTCCTCTAGCTTAGTACATACTGCTGCAATTCTTGCCGACAAGTCAAATTTCTCCATATCACTTATCTGATATCCATCTAAGAATGTTGGAAATATCACTTCTTTTCTAAGTGTATTAATATGAGCTTCATTACTTACCCCTAAGTCGAAACAATGTCTAAGAGATGTTGTTTTTCCAATGCCTGTATATCCTACACAAAATTTTGCCATATCTGTTTCAGATGTTCTAAACCTTTCTATTTGCTTTTCGAAATCATCATCTGACACATATATTTCTTCAAATTCCCTTTTATTCTTTGCTACTTCCTCTGCATTAAATAGATTATCAAATTGTTCGCTAAATTTTCTATATATATCACTTTCTCCTAATGCTACCTTTTTTTGTAATCTTCATTAATCTTCATCATATTACTCACCTTATTTGTCTCCTTTTTTGCTTACTATGACTTAATACCTCAGCGCTATTTTTACTTTCATTTATTTTTAATTTCATTTTTTTCTTATAAGATCTTTCTCTGTCATCTTTAAAACATATTTCTAGATAATAATATTCTCTAAATTCTTTATTTTCCATTCTGCATACACGAAAATTAAATTCATAGATATTATCTGAAGTTATTCGCATCTCTCCTAATTCTTGTCCATTTATAGAACATTTCTCAATAACTCCGTTACCAATATTTTTTAAAATGGAATTTATATAGACAAAACATTCTCCTTCTCCTATTATAATTTCTGGAGTCCTATCTTTTCGTCTATTTTTTCTTATTAAAGTTACTAATTTTATTTTTATAGAAATAATAGGCAGGTTTTCTTTATTATCTCTCTTTTTATCAAGATATATTTTTGCTATATTAAATAAATTTGCTATCATTATAGAAAATATACCATTTATCAAAGTTACAATCCATTTAAAATTACTATCATTTTCTAACTTTAATTCATTCATTAAAAATAATTTTTCAATTAAATTATTTTTATCTATTATATAGCCTGTTAATAAAAAGCTGCATATAAAAATAATAAATAATAGTATTATTTTTTTTATTTTTTGATCCATATTTTTATATGATGTACTTAATAAATACATCAACATCTCCTTGCTTACTATATTTAGATTTGTAAAGGCAACCTATGAAACCTTTTTAGCAGAAGAATATGCACTTTGATGTATACTAGAATCGACACAACAAAATTTTACATCCAAATACATCCGTTGACATTTTTTTGTATATTTCTCCATATATAATCATATCATACATTACATATTATGTAAATTACAAAATAAAATATATGCCTGTATTATTTCTCAATACATGTATCTAAATTTTACAATCTAATTGCTTTTTTGTAACAAACAAAAATATCCTTTTTCTTAATGCTATAATTTTAAATTAAAATCATTTCTTAAGTAAAAATATAAATACATTTAAATTCTATAAAAAAAATATGCTTATGGTCCAAAAAACAAAGAGAGCGTACACATCTATAATAAAGCATAGAATGTGCACGCTCTGAATTGTAATGCATTATCAAACTTTTATCACTTGAAACGCATTTTTAAATACCTTTATTTTGTTTTTTGTTTAAATATAATTCACTGCTGTACCAGATGCTGTTACCATAATCATTCCGTTGTCAGCTCCTAATACTTCATAATCAATGTCTACTCCTACAACTGCGTTTGCACCTAAACTTTCTGCACGTCTTTGCATTTCTTCCAGTGCTCCTTCTCTGGCTCTTATTAATTCTTCTTCGTATGCACCTGAACGCCCTCCAAAAAAGTTAGATAATCCGGCAGCAAAATCTCTTAGGAAGTTAACTCCAAGTATTACTTCTCCGAAAACTATTCCTTTGTACTCTACGATGCTTTTTCCTTCTACTGTTGGTGTTGTTGTAACTATCATTTTCATCCATCCTTTTAATTTTTATTTTTTGCTTCATTCTATATAAATTACTTTCAGAAGAAAATTTTTATATATAATCACCTATATCAATAATACCATCCTTTGCCCTTTGTGAAAGCACAATTATATATTCAGTCATTTTCATACCTACTCTCGATTTCATCAAACTCTTCATCAATTGTTACGCTCACTTCCCAATGTTATTTGATCAAGTAAATTGATGAGCGATTTAGGTTTATCTGTATTTCTAGTTTGTTAAAAATCAAAAAACCGCAACCCAAAAAAGGATTGCGGCCATCAAATCAATTATTCAATTATTGCAGCAACTTTACCTGAACCAACTGTTCTACCACCTTCACGGATAGCAAAGTTTAAACCTTGATCCATAGCGATTGGGTGAATTAGTTCGATAGTCATTTCGATGTTATCTCCAGGCATACACATTTCTACACCAGCTGGTAAGTTACAAACACCTGTAACGTCAGTTGTTCTGAAATAGAATTGTGGTCTGTAGTTGTTGAAGAATGGAGTATGACGTCCACCTTCGTCTTTTGTTAATACGTAAACTTGTGCTGTAAATTTTTTGTGTGGAGTGATTGAACCTGGTTTTGCAAGAACCTGACCTCTTTCGATTTCTGTTCTTTGAACACCACGAAGTAATGCTCCGATGTTATCTCCTGCTTGAGCTTCATCAAGAAGTTTTCTAAACATTTCAATACCAGTACAAACAACTTTACGAGTTTCTTCTTTAATACCAACGATTTCGATATCTTCTTGGATGTGAAGTACACCACGTTCTACTCTACCAGTAGCAACTGTACCACGTCCTGTGATTGAAAATACGTCTTCAATAGGCATTAAGAATGGTTTGTCAACATCTCTTTGTGGATCTGGAATGTATTCGTCAACTTGTTCGAATAATTCTAAAATTTTGTCTCCCCATTCACAAGTTGGATCTTCAAGGGCTTTTAAAGCTGATCCTTTAATAATTGGAGTATCATCTCCTGGGAATTCATATTCAGATAACAATTCTCTGATTTCCATTTCAACTAATTCAAGAAGTTCTTCATCATCAACCATATCACATTTGTTCATGAATACAACAACATATGGAACACCAACCTGACGAGCAAGTAAGATGTGTTCTCTTGTTTGAGCCATAACACCATCAGTAGCAGCAACAACAAGGATAGCACCATCCATTTGAGCAGCACCTGTTATCATGTTCTTAACATAGTCAGCATGGCCTGGGCAGTCAACGTGTGCGTAGTGTCTTTTTGCAGTTTCATACTCAACGTGAGAAGTAGAAATAGTAATTCCTCTTTCTCTTTCTTCTGGAGCTTTATCAATTTTGTCAAATGCAACAGCTTCACCAAAACCTAATCTTTGATGAAGAGTTTTTGTAATAGCTGCTGTTAAAGTTGTTTTACCATGATCTACGTGACCGATAGTACCGATATTACAGTGTGGTTTACTTCTTTCAAATTTAGCTTTTGCCATTTTTAAACGTCCTCCTTTATTTAGCCCAGTGGGCAATTTGTTACAATTGTAATTTACAATTATTTAAACAGGCTATATTGATTATATTTCATATTGCCATATTTTTCAAGACTTATTTTATTATTTTGCTTTTGCAGCAAGAACTTTTTCTTGTACATTTTTAGGAACCGGTTCGTAACTGCTAAAGAACATGGAATACGCTCCACGACCTTGAGTTTTAGAACGAAGTGTTGTAGCATAACCAAACATTTCTGACAATGGAACAAATGATTTAATAAGTTTTGTACCATTAACATCTTCTGTTCCTTCGATTCTACCACGACGTGAGCTAACGTCGCCAATTACATCTCCCATATAATCTTCTGGAACTGTAACTTCAACTCTCATTATTGGCTCAAGTAAAACTGCTCCTGCTTTACGCATAGCGTCTTTAAATGCCATAGAACCGGCAATCTTGAATGCCATTTCGTTAGAGTCTACTTCATGGTAAGAACCATCATAAACTGTTGCTCTGATACCAAGAACTGGGTAACCACCCAAAATACCTGCTTTTGAAGCATCTTCAATACCTGCACCGACTGCCGGAATGTATTCTTTTGGAATAGCACCACCAACAACCGTTGATAAGAATTCAAATGTTTTCTCAGCGTTAGCATCCATTGGTTCAAATTTAACTTTACAGTGTCCGTATTGTCCACGACCACCGGATTGTTTAGCATATTTACTGTCAACTTCAACTGTTTGAGTAAATGTTTCTTTGTAGGCAACTTGTGGAGCACCTACGTTTGCTTCTACCTTAAATTCACGAAGAAGTCTATCTACGATGATTTCAAGGTGAAGTTCACCCATACCGGCGATAATTGTCTGACCAGTTTCTTCATCTGTCCAAGCTTTAAATGTTGGATCTTCTTCTGCTAGTTTAGCTAAAGATTCACCTAATTTATCCTGACCTGCTTTTGTTTTTGGCTCAATAGCAACACGGATAACTGGTTCTGGGAATTCCATTGATTCAAGTATAACAGGGAATTTTTCGTCACAAATTGTGTCACCAGTAGTTGTAAGTTTAAATCCAACTGCTGCTGCTATGTCACCTGAATATACCTTTTCAAGGTCTTCTCTTTTATTAGCGTGCATCTGTAAGATACGTCCAACACGTTCTTTTTTACCTTTTGTAGCATTTAGTACATATGAACCTGAATTAAGAGTTCCTGAGTATACTCTAAAGAATGCAAGCTTTCCAACAAATGGGTCAGCCATTATCTTAAATGCCAATGCTGCAAATGGTTCATCATCAGATGATTTTCTGTGAACTTCATTACCGTCTTCGTCAACACCTTTAATGTCTTCGATATCAGTTGGAGCTGGTAAGTAAGCAATAACAGCATCTAATAATCTTTGTACACCTTTATTTCTATACGCTGTACCGCAAAGAACAGGTATAATTTTTACTGAAATAACAGCATTTCTTAATGCTTTCTTTAATTCTTCCATTGAAGGTTCATTACCTTCAAGATATTCCATCATTAAATCATCATCTGTTTCACAGATTGCTTCAACCATTTCTAAACGATAAGTTTCTGCTTCATCTTTCATATCTTCTGGAACATCTGTTACTGTAATATCCTGACCTTTTTCATCGTTGTAGATGTAAGCTTTCATTTCGAATAAATCAATAACACCTTTGAATGTTTCTTCTTTACCTATTGGTAATTGAATTGGCACTGCATTATGTCCTAATCTTGATTTAATCATAGATACTACATTGTAAAAGTTAGCACCTGAAATGTCCATTTTATTTACAAATGCCATCCTTGGTACATTATATTTATCAGCCTGACGCCATACGGTTTCTGATTGTGGTTCAACTCCGCCTTTAGCACAGAAAACACCTACCGCACTATCAAGTACACGAAGTGAACGCTCAACTTCAACTGTAAAGTCAACGTGTCCCGGTGTATCAATTAAGTTAATGCGATGATCCTCCCAATGGCATGTTGTAGCTGCTGATGTGATTGTTATACCTCTTTCTTGTTCCTGCTCCATCCAGTCCATAGTTGCAGTACCTTCGTGAGTATCACCAATCTTATAGTTAACACCGGTATAAAATAAGATACGCTCAGATAATGTTGTTTTACCTGCATCAATATGAGCCATTATACCAATGTTTCTAGTTCTCTCTAATGGATATTCTCTTCCAGCCAAGGAAATTCCTCCTTAATCAATTAAGAAGCAAACATTACCATCTGTAATGTGCAAACGCTTTGTTTGCTTCTGCCATTTTGTGCATATCTTCTTTTTTCTTTACTGATGCTCCTGTATTATTAATTGCATCTGTAATTTCATTAGCTAATCTTTCTTCCATTGTTTTTTCTCCTCTTTTACGAGAATACAATGTAATCCAACGAAGTGCTAACGCTTGTCTTCTTTCTGCTCTAACTTCGATTGGCACTTGGTATGTTGCTCCACCAATACGTCTTGCTTTAACCTCAAGAACTGGCATTATGTTGTTCATAGCTTCTTCAAATGCATCTAATGCATTTTTGCCGGTCTTTTGTGCAACTCTTTCGAATGCTCCATATACGATTTTTTCTGCAACACCTTTTTTACCATCTAACATAATGTTATTGATAAGCTTTGTTACAACTTTACTTTTGTATATTGGATCAACTAATACATCTCTTTTTTGTACATGTCCTTTACGTGGCACGGTGCTTCCCTCCTTAATACAACCTAATGATATCCATTAAGTCTTTAGTTAATTCTTAGGTACTCACTTAATATTAGTGTTCGTGACGCATAACTCTATATAAAATAGTTACTAGAAATTTCTTCAAGCAATCTATAGATATTATCTCATTAATACGACACTTTATTCTAAGAAAATTGTTAATTACTTTTTAGCTTCCTTTGGTCTCTTTGCTCCATACTTAGAACGTGCTTGTCTTCTCTTTGCTACACCTGCTGTATCTAGTGTACCTCTGATGATGTGGTATCTTGTACCTGGTAAGTCTTTTACCCTTCCACCTCTGATAAGAACAACGCTATGCTCTTGTAAGTTGTGTCCTTCTCCTGGAATATAGCTTGTTACTTCAATACCATTTGATAAACGTACTCTGGCAATCTTTCTAAGTGCTGAGTTAGGTTTTTTAGGAGTCGCTGTCTTAACTGCTGTACATACACCTCTTTTTTGTGGTGATGATGTATCAGTTGTCTTCTTTCTTAGGGAATTTAATCCTTTTTGAAGTGCTGGTGCAGTTGACTTCTTTTCGATTGTTTTTCTTCCTTTTCTTACTAACTGGTTAAATGTTGGCATTACTTTCACCTCCTGAGTTATTAATTGCTATTAGTGTATATATCACAAATGTATACACACTAAAACATTATAAGCATAACGGATTTAAATGTCAAGGTTTTTTTCTAGTTAATAATAAAAATTAGTTACAATGAAGGGTAGACCTATATGCAAAATAAACACTCAACTATTTGTATATAAAAAAATGCGGGGCATATTTCCTACCCCGCTTTAAATATACTTTTATTACGCTGATTTAGAAAAGAAAAAATCATATGGCACGTTAAGTGCTATGCAAATTTTTACATATTCATCAACACTAAGTTTACGTTTATTGTTTAGTGCAAAGCTTATACAATGTTTTGTTAATCCAGTTTTTTCACAAAGGTATGACTGCTTGATTCCATTTTCCTTTAAATAATTTGCTATCGCTGTAGCTATCATTTAACCACCTCCATAAAATTTAGGAATTCTAAATTATAACTATATAATAGTTTATAAATTCTTAATTGTCAATAGTTTTTCTACATTTTTTTTGAGATATTCTTGATTTTAATCTTTACAAAATCACTTTTTTATTTTATGATTAAAGTTGAAAGTAGGTGTTAAATTGGGTGAAATTAGAGAAAACATCAGACGAAATCTCGCTTATTACCTTACACTAAGAGATATTAGTCAAAAAGAACTGGCTGAAAAATTAGGAGTTTCTCAATCTTCTGTTACATGTTGGATAAAGGGAAAAAATTCACCAGATATTGAAACTATAGCTAGAATTTGTGATTCTTTGACCATCTCTGTTATAGAGCTTTTTGGTACTGATGGGAACGATAAGTACACGCAGCATGAAAAAAAAATAATACTGCATTATCGTCAAAGACCAGAACTTCAACATGCTGTAAATATTCTTCTTGGTGTAGAATAAATAGCAAGGTCTGATAATAGTCAATTACTATTCACATTTTGAATGATCCCATGTGTCTTACATATATAATGTCACAAAAAATCCAAATTATTCAGCGTCAAAATGCTACGAAACGCATTTTGTGTGCATCTGGAAGCGTGTTACTATGCATAGTTTCTATTGGTGCTGTGAATAGTAATATATCTTTTACAGATATTACCGATATTAATATTCAAGTCTTTTCGTTATTTCTATATATTTAATCTTTATTTATTCTTTTGCTTTAAATTTTTCACACTTTTTATTTTTGTCAGTGCATCCCTTACATTCTGAACATCCTGGTTCTGGAGTATCTTCATTAATTGTTCTAATGCTTAAAACTGCAATAGATATTAACACAATTACAACAAAAATTACAATTATATACTTTATCATTTTTTCCTCCAATCACAAAAAGTCTTGAATATTGAGGACATTATATTCATAATTCCAATTATATTCAAGACTCTTTATTTAAATTATTTACTTGTCATCTTCATCAAATTCTTCAAAAGAATCCATGTCTTCTTCATCAATGTCGCTATCCATTTCATCATAGAATTCAACTGCTTCTAAATCCTCATCTTCTTCTGGAATGAATTCGCTAATTACATTAACGTCATTAAAACTTTCTTCTATATTAGAGCTTAAATTATTATCAGTATCAAGCTTAACTGATCTGTATCTCTTCATACCTGTACCTGCTGGTATTAATTTACCAATAATAACATTTTCTTTTAAGCCTATTAATGGATCAACCTTACCTTTTATAGCAGCTTCAGTTAAAACTTTTGTAGTTTCTTGGAAAGATGCTGCTGAAAGGAATGAATTTGTAGCAAGAGAAGCTTTTGTAATACCTAACATTACTTGCTTTCCTTCTGCAATTTCAGCTCCTTCTTCCTCAAGTTTTTCATTAACATCATCAAATTCTAATATATCAACCAAAGTTCCTGGTAAGAAATCAGAGTCTCCGCTGTTTTCAATTCTAATCTTCTTAAGCATTTGTCTAACAATTACTTCAACGTGCTTATCATTGATTTCAACACCTTGCAGACGATAAACTCTTTGTACTTCCTGAAGCATATAATCCTGAACTGCTCTGATTCCTTTGATTTTTAAAATATCATGTGGATTAACACTACCTTCTGTGAGTTCATCTCCAGCTTCTAGTATATCTCCATCCTGAACCTTTATTCTTGAACCGTATGGAATTAAATACGCTTTAGCTTCACCAGTTTCATTGTTTGTGATTATTACTTCACGTTTTTTCTTAGTATCTTTTATTGATACAATACCACCGAATTCTGCAATAATTGCAAGTCCCTTTGGCTTTCTTGCTTCAAATAATTCTTCGATACGAGGAAGACCCTGTGTAATATCATCACCGGCAACACCACCTGTATGGAATGTACGCATTGTAAGCTGTGTACCCGGCTCACCGATTGATTGTGCTGCAATAATACCTACAGCTTCACCAACCTGAACAGCTTCACCAGTAGCCATATTTGCTCCATAGCATTTAGCACATACACCAATGTGAGATTTACAAGATAATATATTACGTATTTTAACTTTATCAACGCCTGTAGCAACAACTTTCGCTGCTCTTCTCGGCGTAATCATATGATTAGCTTTTACAATTACATCTCCATTAGCATCACATATTGTTTCACAAGAATATCTTCCCGTAATTCTTTCTTCTAGTGATTCAATTACTTCACGACCATCTACAAAGGCTTTTATCCACATGCCCGGAATTTCTTTACCTTCTTGACAGTCAACTTCTCTGATAATTAAATCCTGTGATACGTCAACAAGACGACGGGTTAAATATCCTGAATCGGCTGTACGTAGTGCTGTATCTGAAAGACCTTTTCTTGCACCATGGGCTGAAATAAAATATTCCAAAACGTCAAGTCCTTCACGGAAATTTGATTTAATTGGAAGTTCAATTGTTTTACCTGTTGTATCTGCCATCAAACCACGCATACCTGCAAGCTGCTTAATCTGCTTATCAGAACCACGGGCTCCTGAATCAGCCATCATATATATATTATTGTATTTATCAAGATTTGATAATAACGCTTCAGTGATTTCATCATCAGCTTCTTTCCATGTTTCAATAACTGCCTTATATCTTTCATTTTCAGTCATTAATCCACGGCGATGATTTTTAGCAATTAATTCTATGGTTGCTTCTGCATCAGCAATAATACTCTTCTTCTTCTCTGGTACTGTCATATCAGAAATTGAAACGGTTATTGCTCCTCTTGTTGAATATTTATAGCCAAGAGATTTTATTGCATCAAGTACTTCTGCTGTCTTTGTAGCTCCATGGGTATTAATGCATTTTTCAAGGATTTGCTTTAATCCTTTCTTTCCAACATGGAAATCAACTTCTGGCAATAATAAATTTTCCTCTTTAGTTCGATCTACAAATCCTAAATCCTGTGCTATAATTTCATTAAATATAAATCGACCTAATGTAGATTCAACATTTCCAGTTATAATTTTTCCATTGATTTTTAATGTTCTTCTTACTTTAATTCTTGCATGTAAAGTAATTGCTCCATTCTCATATGCAAGAATTGCTTCGTTAACACTCTTAAAGAATTTACCTTCTCCCATATCTCCTGCTTTTTGTAGAGTTAAATAGTAAATTCCCAAAACCATATCTTGTGAAGGTACTGCAACTGGTGCACCATCTGATGGTTTTAATAAGTTATTAGGTGATAGTAATAAGAAACGGCATTCTGACTGAGCTTCTACTGATAAAGGTACGTGAACAGCCATTTGGTCACCATCAAAGTCCGCATTATACGCAGTACATACTAATGGATGCAATTTTATAGCCTTACCCTCTACAAGTACCGGTTCAAATGCCTGTATACCAAGCCTGTGAAGAGTAGGGGCACGGTTTAGCATTACAGGATGTTCTTTTATAACATCTTCTAATACATCCCATACTTCTGATTGAAGTCTTTCTACCATCTTTTTAGCTGATTTTATATTATGAGCAGTGCCATTACTAACTAACTCTTTCATTACAAATGGTTTAAATAATTCAATTGCCATTTCTTTTGGTAAACCACATTGATATATTTTAAGTTCAGGACCAACAACGATAACTGAACGACCAGAGTAATCAACACGTTTACCTAGTAAGTTTTGACGGAAACGTCCCTGCTTACCTTTTAACATATCTGATAATGATTTTAATGCTCTGTTACCAGGTCCTGTTACTGATCTTCCTCTTCTTCCGTTATCAATTAATGCATCAACGGCTTCTTGAAGCATTCTTTTTTCATTACGGACAATAATGTCTGGTGCACCAAGTTCTAGCAATCTTTTTAAACGGTTATTTCTGTTAATAATTCTTCTATATAAATCATTTAAGTCAGATGTGGCAAAACGCCCACCATCAAGCTGTACCATTGGACGAAGATCTGGTGGTATAACCGGAACAACAGATAAAACCATCCACTCAGGGAGATTTCCTGAACCTCTAAAAGCTTCAACAACTTCAAGTCTTTTAATAATTCTTGCTCTCTTTTGACCAGTAGAGTCTTTTAAGCCTTTTTTTAGTTCTTTGGATTCTTTTTCAAGATCGATATCTCTTAAAAGTTCCTGAATTGATTCTGCACCCATACCTACTTTAAATTTATTGCCATATTTATCATAGGCATCTCTAAATTCTTTTTCATTTAAAACTTGTTTATATTGTAAATCTGTTTCACCTTTGTCAAGAACAATGTATGAAGCAAAATATAATACTTTTTCAAGAGTTCTTGGAGAAAGGTCAAGAATCAGACCCATTCTACTTGGAATTCCTTTAAAATACCAAATATGGGAAACTGGAGCCGCAAGCTCTATATGTCCCATTCTTTCTCTTCTGACATTTGCTTTTGTTACCTCAACGCCACATCTGTCGCAAACTACACCTTTATATCTAATCTTTTTATATTTACCGCAATGACATTCCCAGTCCTTACTTGGTCCAAAGATTTTTTCGCAGAACAAACCATCTTTTTCTGGCTTTAGCGTTCTATAGTTAATGGTTTCTGGTTTTTTTACTTCTCCTCTTGACCATTCCCTAATTTTTTCAGGTGAAGCTAGTCCAATCTGAATTGCATCAAAGGTCATTGGTTGATAACTTTCGTTGGTTGTTGCTTCTGGCATTTAATGGCACTCCCTTCCTATTCTTCATCAGGAATATCTTCTTCTAAATCTAAATCAAACTCATCTTCTTCAGACTCTAATTCTTCCTCTTCTTCGTATGGTTCAATCTCTTCCTCTTCTTCAAAGTTACTTTCACTAAAGCCCATACTTGTAAATGATTCATTGGCAAATGGATATGCATCGTCACCTTCGATTATTGTTGTTAAATCTTCATTACCATAGTCAATGTTTTCAATTAATTTTATTTCTTGAGCATCTTCATTAAGAACCTTAACATCAAGTGCAAGTGATTGTAGTTCTTTCAAAAGAACTTTAAATGATTCTGGGATTCCCGGCTCTGGTATATTATCACCTTTTATAATTGCTTCATAAGTTTTTACACGGCCTACAACGTCATCTGATTTCACTGTTAAAATTTCTTGCAGTGTATAAGATGCACCATATGCTTCAAGAGCCCAAACTTCCATCTCTCCAAATCTTTGTCCCCCAAATTGTGCTTTACCACCAAGAGGCTGTTGGGTTACCAGTGAGTATGGTCCTGTAGAACGAGCATGAATCTTATCGTCTACTAAATGGTGTAATTTCAAATAATGCATGTGACCTACTGTTACAGCTCCGTCAAAGTATTCTCCGGTTCTTCCGTCACGAAGTCTTACTTTTCCTGTTCGATCGATTGGAACACCTTTCCATTGCTCTCTGTAATCTTTATTAGTCACTAAATAGTCCATTACATCTTCGTCAACTAAATCTTTATATTTTTCAACAAAATCGTCTATGTCAGTGTTTACATATTCGTTTGCCATTTCAAGTGTATCCATAATGTCAAACTCATTAGCTCCATCAAATACAGGGGTTGATATATTAAATCCTAAAGCACGAGCTGCTAATCCTAAGTGAATTTCAAGAACCTGCCCGATGTTCATACGAGATGGAACACCTAGTGGATTCAAAACTATGTCAAGAGGACGACCATTAGGTAAAAACGGCATATCTTCCCTTGGAAGTATTCTTGAAATAACACCCTTGTTACCATGACGACCTGCCATCTTATCTCCAACAGATATTTTTCTTTTTTGTGCAATGTATACACGCACTGTTTGATTTACACCCGGTGGAAGTTCATCTCCATTTTCTCTTGTAAATACCTTTGCATCTACAATAATTCCATATTCTCCATGAGGAACTTTTAATGAAGTATCACGTACTTCTCTGGCTTTTTCACCAAATATTGCACGAAGTAATCTTTCTTCTGCTGTTAGTTCTGTTTCACCTTTAGGAGTTACTTTACCAACTAAAATATCTCCAGCACGAACTTCTGCACCGATTCTTACTATTCCTCTTTCATCTAAATCTTTAAGTGCATCATCACCAACACCTGGAACATCTCTTGTTATTTCTTCTGGTCCAAGTTTAGTATCTCTTGCTTCAGCTTCATATTCTTCTATATGAACAGATGTATATACATCTTCTTGTACTAATCTTTCACTTAATAAAACTGCATCTTCGTAGTTATATCCTTCCCAAGTCATAAATCCAATTAAAGGATTCTTACCTAGAGCAATTTCACCATTAGATGTTGATGGACCATCAGCAATTACCTGACCCTTAGCTACTTTATCACCTTTAAAAACTATTGGTCTTTGGTTAATACAAGTTCCTTGATTACTTCTTGAAAACTTAAGTACTTTGTATGCATTTCTGGTTCCGTCATCATTTTTAATTATAATCTCTTTTGATGTGGATTTTTCTACTACACCTGATTTTTTGCTGACAACACATACACCTGAGTCTACTGCCGCCTTTGCTTCCATTCCTGTTCCAACAACAGGTGCTTCTGTAATTAAAAGTGGCACTGCTTGACGCTGCATGTTAGAACCCATTAAGGCACGGTTAGCATCGTCATTCTCAAGGAATGGTATCATTGAAGTTGCAACAGAAAATACCATCTTAGGAGATACGTCCATTAAGTCTATTGTTGCTTTTTCAAATACTGATGTTTCTTCACGGAAACGACCAGATACATCTGAATGTACAAAATGTCCTTCTTCATCTAACGGTTCATTAGCTTGGGCTACTACATAGTTATCTTCTTCATCAGCTGTTAGATAAACTACATCTTCTATAACTATAGGATTGGTAGGATCGTCTTTATTCACCTTTCTATAAGGTGCTTCAATAAATCCATATTCATTAATTCTTGCATAAGTAGCAAGGGAGTTAATAAGACCAATGTTTGGTCCTTCTGGAGTTTCAATAGGGCACATTCTTCCATAGTGTGAGTAGTGTACGTCTCGAACCTCAAACCCCGCCCTGTCTCTTGATAACCCACCAGGACCTAATGCTGACAAACGTCTCTTATGGGTTAATTCTCCAAGTGGATTGTGTTGATCCATAAATTGTGATAACTGTGAACTTCCAAAAAATTCTTTTACTGCTGCTGTAACTGGTTTAATATTTATTAATGATTGAGGAGATACGCCTTCTAAATCCTGAGTTGTCATTCTTTCTCTTACAACTCTCTCCATTCTTGATAAACCAATTCTGTATTGATTTTGAAGCAATTCTCCTACTGCTCTGATTCTTCTGTTTCCTAAGTGATCTATATCATCATCATTACCAATTCCATATTCTAGGTGAATATTATAATTAATAGACACTAAAATATCTTCTTTAGTAATGTGTTTTGGTATTAATTCATTAACATTTCTTTTTATTGCATCTTTTAATTCTTCTATATCTTCATATTCATTAATTAAGTTTTGAAGCACTGGATAATAAACTAATTCTGTTATTCCAAGTTCTTTTTTATCACAGTTAACATAATTATAAATATCTACCATCATATTGGATAATACTTTTACATTACGTTCCTCTGTTTGTACAAAAACATATGGTACTGCTGCATTTTGTATTTGATCAGCTATTTTTTCTGTAACTGTTGTCCCTTGTGCAGCTATAACTTCACCAGTTAAATTATCAATTACATCTTCTGCTAATACGAAATTTCTAATTCTGTTTTTCAGTGCTAACTTTTTGTTAAATTTATAACGTCCTACTTTTGCTAGATCATATCTTCTTGGGTCAAAAAACATACTTTGAATAAGTGATTCTGCACTTTCCACAGAAAGAGGCTCACCAGGACGAATTTTTTTATATAGTTCAAGTAACCCATCTTGATAATTGTCTGAAGTATCTTTAGATATACTGGCTAAGATCTTTGGTTCTTCTCCAAATAATTCTTTTATTTCTACATTAGTTCCAATTCCTAATGCTCTTATTAGCACTGTTACTGGTACTTTTCTGGTTCTATCTACACGTACATAGAATATATCATTTGAATCTGTTTCATATTCTAGCCACGCACCTCTGTTTGGTATTACTGTAGATGAAAACAATCTTTTTCCGATCTTGTCGTGTCCTATTGCATAGTATATACCAGGTGAACGTACTAACTGGCTTACTATAACTCTTTCAGCTCCATTGATAACAAATGTTCCTGTTTCTGTCATTAACGGTAAATCTCCCATGAATATATCATGTTCGTTTATTTCACCGTTCTCCTTATTAAGAAGTCGTACTTTTACCTTAAGTGGAGCTGCATATGTTGCATCTCTTTCTTTACATTCTTCTATTGAGTACTTAACATCATCTTCACATAACACAAAATCAATGAACTCAAGACTTAAGTGTCCACTATAATCTGCTATTGGAGAAATATCTTCAAAAACTTCCTTCATTCCTTCATCCAGAAACCATTGATAGGAGTTTTTTTGTACTTCAATGAGGTTTGGCATTTCAAGTACTTCTTTTTGTCTGGAGTAGCTCATTCTGACGTTGTTACCGACTTTTATTGGACGTATTCTGTTTTTTTCCATTGGCGTTTCACCCCTTGAAATATTTGTATATATATGCTATACTTATATGAAAGAAGGATCTAAAAATAGTCTTAAAAACTGCAAAAACTACCTTTTTCAACCACTTTCATAGGTGCTTATAGGCATATGCCACCACGATAGTGCATTATCCATCATAACATAGATGAGATTTGTTGTCAAGGTGTTTTTGCTTTTATTTTCCATTGGGATTTGTAGACTCGTTAGTAACGTGGACTCTTCGTTTGGGAGGGCTCTGAGAAAAAGCAAGTTGGCATTAACGCCAACTTGCTTTTTTAGTTTTCTGAGTTTTCTATTTAATATTTTCCAAAACTGTCATCTTTTAAATCAATCATTTTTATTGATGAGTTAGATTTATTACGGCTTGGTTTGTTAGGTCTGTTGATTAATGATTCTGCATTTTTTGTTTTAAATCTTTCTATTAACTCTTTAAGAATGTTTGCCTGAGTACTTAATTCTTCTGAGGTTTCAGCTGATTCTTGAGTAGTTGCACTATTTTGTTGGATAACTAATGCCACTTGGTCTATTCCTCTGTTAATTTTAGCAATTGCCTCTGTTTGCCCTTTTGAGGAGGCGGCTATTTCACTTGCTATTTGACTGCTTTCGTTTATTCCTGATACAATTTCTGAAAGTGATATTGCTGTGTCTTCTGCTATTTTTGCACCAAGTTCAGATTTTTCTATTGAATTGGTTATGAGTGTTCCTGTGTTTCTAGCAGCTTCTGCACTTTTTGCAGCTAAATTTCGTACTTCCTCAGCTACTACTGCAAATCCTTTTCCATGAGTTCCTGCACGAGCAGCTTCAACGGCTGCATTTAATGCTAAAATGTTGGTTTGAAATGCTATGTCATCTATTACTTTGATAACTTTTTCAATGGATTTACTTGCTTCTGCAATTTCTTTTACTGCAATCATCATCTGAGACATTTGTGCAGAGCCTTTTTCTGCATTATTCTTTATTGTATCTCCAAGTCTTGCAGAGTGTTCTGCCATTTCTGCGTTATCTTTTGTTTTATGTGCTACCTCACTAATTGATGAGGATAACGCTTCTACTGCCTGTGTTTGCTCATTGGAACCTTTTGCCAATATATGGGTACCAGATGCAATTTGGCTTGAGCCATTAGTTACCTGGGCTGTTGCTATGTTTATTTCTTCAAACATATTATTCAAATTATCAACCATTTTTTCTAATGCAAATCCCATGGTATCTTTTTGGGAACGTACTTCTATATTCATAGTCAGATCTCCATTTGCCATTCTTTCCAAAACGGATGTCTCATGTTTTATTCCACTTGACATCTTAGTAAAAGCATTGGCAAGCTGACCAATTTCATCTTCTTTGCTAATGTCAATATTAATATCTACATCTCCTATAGCAATTGCTTCTGCTGCTTTTGTAATATTTTCTATAGGAGTGCTTATCATTTTACGAATAGCTATTACAATTATAATTGTAGATGCTATAAGAATGATAACTGTAATTGATACGGCAAGTATTATTTGTGTGTATATGGATAAATATACTTGGCTCTTGGCAATCGCACCACAAATTACCCAGTCAACACCATTAATATTATTTGAAAAGAAGTATTTTGACAGCCCGTCTGCATCCTTTGCCACTTGTGGCTCAAATTTATCCCCTGTATTCTCAATACCCGCAATATACGATGGTACTTCTGCAAATTCTTCTCCTTTTGGTTCGTATTCACTGTTTGGATGAGATAATATTTTACCACTCTTACTTACCAAAAATGCGTAACTATTTTTTCCAAAATCAGTTTCTTTTACAATACTAAAAAGGTCATCCATAAAAATATCTGATGCTAAAACACACATAATTGAACCATTTTTTATATATGCACCTGCAATTGTTATAACCAATTTCTTGGTTGAAACATCTATGTAAGGATCTGTTACAATTACTTTACCATTTGCAGCAACTGCCTGTTTATACCAGCCTCTTTCAGTTGCTTTCCATCCGCTTTCATAAGGAGGAATAAAACCTGTTGAAAAAGTAGCTTGTCCATCCGGATATCCTATATACACTTCAACATATTGACTATTTTTTTCTAAAATAGGTTTTATTAAATTCCTAGCTTTTTCATGATCTAATATCTCATTATCGTCCACATATGATAGATTAGTTAGCATCGTATCAAGCACTGTGCTATACTCATTCAATCCCGATTCGATCATTTTGGCTCTGGACATTAAATTGAAATTTTTTTCTTTCACAGTAACATCCATGATTGTTTGGCTAGATACTACTGTTAATATTGTGCTTACTACAGTAATACTTAATGAAGCGATAATAATAAATCCCAAAATTAATTTTTGTCCAATTTTCTTCATACATTTTCTTCCTTTTCCTTTTTTGTGATCAAATACTTCCTTTATTATATCACTATTCCATTTAAACTTCAATTGATATGTGTTCAAAAATATTGAAATAGGAAGTTAATTTTTTCACAACGTTTACAGAAAATGCAATTTAACTCAACCCCTCCTGCAACGCAAAAAAGAGCCGCAAAGCCGGCTCTTTTTTCTCAAAACTATTTAACTGTAACTTTAGCACCTTCTGCTTCAAGTTTTGCTTTAATATCTGCTGATTCTTCTTTAGTAGCAGCTTCCTTAACCATTTTAGGAGCTCCATCAACTAAGTCTTTAGCTTCTTTTAATCCAAGTCCTGTGATTTCACGAACTACTTTGATTACTTTAACCTTGTTTGGTCCAACATCAGTTAATTCTACGTTAAATTCTGTTTGTTCTTCTGCTTCTACTGCTGGGCCAGCTGCTGCAACTACAACACCTGCTGCTGCTGATACACCAAATTCTTCTTCACATGCTTTTACTAAATCATTTAATTCTAAAACTGTAAGTTCTTTTATAGCATCAATAAATTCTTGAGTTGATAATTTTGCCATTTTTATATACCTCCGATTATTTTTTAATTAGTATTTTATTTTTTGTTTTTAGTTGACATATCTTAAGCAATATATCCTAAGCTTGTTTTTCAGCGATTTGCTTAATAACACGAGCAAAGTTTGTAACTGGTGATTGCATACTTCCAAGTAATCTTGAAATAAGTACTTCTCTTGATGGAATTGTTGCAACAATTTCCATTCCTTTTGCGTCGTAGTAAGTTCCACCTACAACACCAGCTTTAAATTCTAACTTTGGAGCAACCTTGATTGTATCTGCTAAAATTTTAGCTGCTACTGTTTCCTCTGTTTTAGAAATTGCTATAGCTGTTGGTCCTTCAAGATGCTTTGATAATTCAGCAAATTCAGTTCCTTCAATTGCTCTGGTAACTAATGTATTTTTGTATACTTTATATACAACACCAGCTTCTCTTAGTTTTTTACGAAGTACTGTATCTTGTTCTACAGTTAATCCACGGTAATCAACTAATACTACTGATTTAGCACCTTCAATGTGTCCTTTAATTTCTTCAACAATTGGTTGTTTAATTTCTACTTTTGCCACTTTGGTACACCTCCTTATAGATTTTGTACCGCCAAAAAAACCCTTCTATCAAAAAGACAAAAGGGTGGTATAGTTTCTATATCCCTCGGTAGGCGTTTTCACTTATGCACAGGGCACCTACTGTCTTCGGCAGTTATTGCTTTGATATTATATCATAATTTATATTGCTTGTCAATTATTTTATTAGCTTAACTTAGCTGTGTTTAATTTAACACCAGGTCCCATTGTTGAGCTTAATGTTACACTCTTTAAATATTGACCTTTTGCAGCTGATGGTTTAGCTTTAATAATTGCAGCTATAAGCGTTTGGAAGTTGTCCGCTAATTGTTCTTCAGTAAATGAAGCTTTTCCAATTGGCACATGGATAATGTTTGTTTTATCTAATCTATATTCAATCTTACCTGCTTTAATATCAGTAACTGCTTTTGCAACATCCATTGTTACTGTTCCAGCTTTTGGGTTTGGCATTAAACCTTTTGGTCCAAGTACACGACCTAAACGTCCTACAACACCCATCATGTCTGGAGTTGCTACTACCACGTCAAATTCTAACCAGCCTTCATTTTGGATTTTAGGAATTAATTCCTCTCCACCAACAAATTCAGCTCCTGCATTCTCAGCTTCTTGAACTTTATCGCCTTTTGCAAATACTAAAACTCTTACTTTTCTACCTGTTCCATGTGGTAAAACAACTGCACCACGAACTTGTTGATCAGCGTGACGTCCATCAACACCAAGTCTTACGTGTGCTTCAACAGTTTCATCGAATTTTGCAACTGCTGCTTTTTTAACTACAGATACAGCTTCTGCTGCTTCATAAAGATTTGTACGATCTACAAGCTTTGCAGCTTCTTTATATCTTTTTCCTCTTTTCATTCTATTAACCTCCTAGTGGTATTATCGGGAGAATCCCTCCCACATATTTAAATAGCAACTAAATTCATAATTAGTCTACTACTGTAATTCCCATGCTTCTTGCAGTTCCTGCTAACATGCTCATTGCTGCTTCTACACTTGCTGCATTAAGATCTGGCATCTTAAATTCAGCTATTTTTTGAAGCTCAGCTTTTGTAATTGTAGCAACCTTTTTCTTATTAGGTGTTGCTGAACCTGATTTTAAGTTACATGCTTTCTTAAGTAAAACTGCCGCTGGTGGAGTTTTAGTAATGAAGCTAAAACTTCTGTCTTGATATACTGTAATAACAACTGGAGTGATGATTCCATCTTGATCTGCAGTTCTTGCATTAAATTCTTTTGTAAATTGTACAATGTTTACACCGTGCTGACCAAGTGCTGGACCAACTGGTGGTGCTGGTGTTGCCTTTCCAGCAGGAATTTGTAATTTTATATAACCGGTAACTTTCTTTGCCATTTTATAGACCTCCTGAATAATGTGGTATTTGCGGGAATGTCCCTCCCACCATCTACGATGTAGATGATTAATTATAACCTGTTTCTAAATTAAACCTTTTTTACATCTGAAAAACTAATCTCAACTGGTGTTTCACGTCCAAACATATCTACATTAATTGTAAGCATTTGTTTGTGCATGCTGATGTGTTTGATTACTCCAATTGTATTTTCCCATACACCTGAAATAACTTGTACATTATCACCAACTTCTAAATCAACAACCACAGGCTCTGACTTAATACCTAAGTATTTCATCTCTGCTTCTGTTAGGGGTACTGGTTTTGAACCCGGACCTACAAATCCTGTAACACCTCTTGTGTTTCTTACAACATACCAAGTGTCATCATTCATCACCATATTAAGTAAAACATACCCTGGAAATAATTTTTTCTGAACCTGCTTTTTTACACCGTTCTTTATTTCCACAACATCCTGTAGAGGTACTGATACTTCCAGTATCTGGTCTTGAAGCTTTCTGTTTTCAATTGTTTTCTCAATATTAGCTTTTACCTTATTTTCATAGCCTGAATAGGTATGAACAACATACCAATTAGTTTCTGACATGCTATCACCTTGCCCTTATATTATTAGGAACTCAATGCCATACTTGATTAAAAGATCCAATAGAGCAATAATCAAACCTAAGACTATGGATACTGCAAGAACAGCTGCTGACTGTTTTACAAGTGATTGTTTGTCTGGCCAAATGATTTTTTTAAATTCAGC
>JAVBPB010000138.1:0-11585 GCA_031549965.1 Mobilisporobacter sp.
TTCAAAAAGGTTATAATGGAGGATGTTAATCATTGTTTTGTGATGAATATGTTTTATAATTGCGATCCAGATGGAAAAAGCGATTATGTAAAGAATAAATTTGTTAAAAGTAAGGATAAGGGGACTCCAACTATTAGACAGGTTGAAGTTGAGGAGGTTCAATGTAGAAATATTTATGGCAGTGCTTTGTTTATTTATGGGTTGCCAGAAAACGAGGTTGAATCTATTAGATTTATAAATAACCAGTTTATATTTGGTAAGGAAAGAATTAATGAATGTCCTGATATGATGGATGATTTTGAATTAATTGAAGATTTGGGATTTTATATCCAAAATGCCAGAGATATTAATTTTGAAAAAAATATAGTAACAGGTGTGGGGAAATGTTATTTTAATCATAAGGAGGCAGATAATCTTGAATGCTGTTCAGATTGAAGCAGTTGAAAATTTTGTGGATCAGTTAATGAAGAATTCTACGCCAAATCAGCCCGCATGGAATTTGGAGGCACGTATTGAAAAGAAAGAACCGGCGTGGAATTATATTGATGGATGTATGATTAAGGCTATACTTGAATTATATGATGCAACTAAGAATAAGAAGTATTTGGATTTTGCTAAAGAATATATTTCTTTTTTTATTAAGGATAAAGGAATGATAAAGGGGTATTATGAGGGAGATTATAATTGTGACCAGATTAATGAGGGCAAAGTTTTATTTCCTTTATTTAAATATACTGAGGATGAGAAGTACAAGAAAGCTATTCAAACACTTTATAATCAAGTTTTAAATCAACCAAAAACAGAATCAGGAAATTTTTGGCATAAAAAAATATACCCAAATCAAATCTGGCTGGATGGTTTATATATGGTTCAGCCTTTTTATATGGAATATGAGATGACCTTTAACCAAATGCGTCATTACAAAGATATATTTAACCAGTTTGAGCAGGTACATAACATTATGAGAGATAAGGAAACCAAACTTCTTTATCATGGATACGATGAAAAAAGAGAAAGCCTATGGGCAGATAAAGAAACAGGATTAAGTAAAAACTTTTGGACTCGTTCTATTGGTTGGTATACCATGGCTTTGGTGGATACCATTGAAAAATTAGATGAGCAAATGTTTTATGAATATATGAAGTTGCAGGAATATTTAAAAGAAATATTAGATGCTTTACTTGAATACAAGGATACTAATTCAAATATGTTTTATCAGGTTACCAATAAAGGTGGGCTTGAAGGAAATTATTTAGAAACCAGTGGTACTTGTGCAATTGCTTATAGTCTTATGAAAGGTGCAAGACTTAACTACCTGCCAAAATATTATTTTGATTATGGAATGGAGATATTTAATGCAGTTTTAGAGTCGAAATTAGATTTAAATGAAGAACAGTTTGTACTAAAAGATATATGTCTGGTTGCCGGTCTTGGAGGAATGCCTGGAAAGGGAAGCTATAAAGTAAGAGATGGAAGCTATGAGTACTATATATCTGAACCGGTTGTGTCTAATGATGCAAAGGGTGTAGCACCATTTTTGTTTGCATTTTGTGAAGCACTTCGTAAGAATAGTTTAAAGTAAGAGGTGAATAGATATGAAAATAGGGGTTAGAGCCCATGATTTTGGTCGTATGGATGCAGATTTATTATCAAAGAAAATTAAAGAAGCTGGATTTGAAACTGTTCAATTAGCACTTACGAAAGCAATTAGTGGAATTGAAAGCTTTTGTGCCATACAGGAAAAGAATGTACATAGTATTAAAGAAGATTTTATAAAAAATCAGGTTGAAATTCAGGTTTTAGGTTGTTACATTGAACCATCACTTCATGATAAAGAAAAAAGAATAGAACAGGTTGAGTTTTTTAAAAAAGGTATCATAAATGCAAAAATTCTTGGTGCTCCAATTATTGCAACTGAAACTACTCATTTTCCAATAGAAGAAACTGGTAATATGTTAAATGAGAGAGAAGATGCTTACAAACGATTAAAAGAAAGTGTAAAGGAAATGGTTTGGCAGGCCGAAAAAGAGGATAAAATCATTGGAATTGAGCCTGTTGCAGAGCACACACTTAATACATCTCAATTAGCAAGACGTTTACTTGATGAAATTAATTCAGATAAACTTAAAATTGTATTTGATCCTGTTAATCTATTATTACCTAACACAGTAGATAAGCAGGATGAAATATATAATGAATTTTTTAAATTATTAGGAAAAGATATTGTAGCAGTTCATGTAAAAGATATAGTTATAGAAAACAATGAAAAAACATGGAGACTTATTGGTCAGGGAATTGTTAATTATTCACTAATAATGAATTGGCTAAAAGAAAATAAACCAGATATTAGATTGTTTAGAGAACATGTAAAGATGGACAGTTATCCATCAGATGTTTTGACAATGAAAAATATGATTAAATAAAAATTGGAGGTAAAAATTAATGGATATTAGATATTCACATCACCACGAAGATGTAAAACATTACGATACAGATACTTTAAGAAGGCATTTTTTAATAGACAAAATATTTGTACCAGGGGAAGTAACTATGACTTACAGTCATTACGATAGAATCCTAGTTGCAGGTATAGTTCCAACAGATAATTCCCTTTTTCTTACAGGCTCTAAAGAAACAGCCAGCAATTACTTTTTAGAAAGAAGAGAAATGGGAGTAATAAACATAGGCGGTGACGGAAAAATTATTTTAGACGGTAAGTCCTACGACATGAACAATCGTGACGGCCTATATGTAGGCATGGGTGTTAAAGAAATAGAATTTATAAGCCTTGACAAAAACAATCCAGCTAAATTCTATGTAAATTCAGGAACAGCCCATCATACATATGAAACCTGTCACATCCCATTTGAAAAGGCAAACAAAGTACATCTTGGCTCAGATGAAGAATGTAACAAACGTACAATAAATCAATACGTACATCCTGCCGTTTGCAAAAGCTGTCAACTAGTAATGGGAATGACAGTATTAGAACCAGGAAGCATCTGGAACACTATGCCATCCCACACACACGAAAGACGTATGGAAGTATATTTATATTTCAACATGGATGATAAAAATGTTGTATTTCACATGATGGGTCAGCCACAAGAAACCAGACACATAGTTATTAAAAATGAAGAAGCCGTAATTTCACCAAGCTGGTCAATTCATTCAGGAGTAGGAACTAAAAACTACACATTCATTTGGGGAATGGTAGGAGAAAATCAAGTATTTGACGACATGGACGCAGTAGCAACCATTGATTTAAGATAGGAGGATAAATATGAGTAATATAGCAGATTTTTCATTAGACTTTTTCAACTTAACCAAAAAGGTAGCCATTGTAACAGGTGGTAATTCAGGAATCGGTCAAGGATATGCTCTTGCCCTAGCAAAAGCAGGAGCAGATATATTCATTGTAACATACGGAACAGACTGGGAAGAAACAAAAAAATTAATTGAAGCAGAAGGAAGAAAAGTAGAATTTTACCAAGCAGACCTTTCTAAAAAAGAAGAAATTCCAGAAGTAATATCAACCTGTGTAGAAAAATTTGGACGCTTAGACATCTTAGTAAACAACGCCGGAACAATTCGCCGTGCTCCATTACTTGAATACTCCAGTGAAGATTGGGATACTGTAATCAAAACAAACATGGACTCTGTTTACTACTTAAGTCAGGAAGCTGCAAAAATAATGGTAAAACAAAATAGCGGAAAGATAATTAACGTAGCTTCCATGTTATCTTTCCAAGGTGGAAAATTTGTTCCTGCATATACTGCATCTAAACATGCTGTAGCAGGGCTTACCAAATCATTTGCAAACGAATTAGCTATACACAATATTCAGATAAATGCAATTGCACCTGGATATATTGCAACAGCCAACACTGCACCAATTAGAGCTGATGAAGGTCGTGCATCAGAAATATTATCAAGGATTCCTGCTAATCGTTGGGGAGATCCATATGATCTTATGGGGGCAGTTGTATTTTTAGCTAGTAGGGCATCGGATTATGTTAATGGTCATATTATGGCAGTTGATGGAGGATGGCTAGTTAGGTAGGTTTTATGTTTTTGCACGGACGCTTTGCCGATTTAGTCTTTCTACTCCATGGGAGGGCACTGAAAAAGTCCTTGATTTAGTTTTTCAAATTTTTCAGATGAATACAGTTGAATAATTATTTAATTGTTTGCCTTACCCTCCCTCGGCATGTTTTTTACAAGCCTTTGCAAGTCTTGCAAAAAACATAAACGCCTCATCGGCCGGTCTGCACAATTAAATAATTATTCAACTGTATTCATCTGAAAAATTAATTTACCGCGTTGAAAGGACTTTTTCAGTGCCCTCCCATGGAGATGTAATTTTTAAGGCAAAGCTGGGTGTTCAAAAGTTTAATAATAAATTGTAAATGATTTTCATCTAAATTCTCTTAATGGTATACGATTCTTTGTTACTGAAAACTATATTGATGACATTGTAAGGACATTACCTGTAGGGTGAGAGTTCACACTGATAAAATGTATATTGTAGTAATAGTTTATATCTCAAATTCCCATGAATTTTAACACATACTAATTTAATATGTAATTTGTAGAATAGCATTAAATAAATGTTTTATTATGTATAGGCTAAAAATTGTTGGAATTTAAGATATATATATTCGGTGTTAAAACTTAAGATTTTTTATTAACTTAATTAAAATATTACTATGTTTATAAGTGGCGATATAATACTTAATTTTGCCAATATCTAATGCTATTTATTTACATTATAGAAACTAAATAACAATTAAAAATAATATGGGTGTAAAATCTAAATTAAGTTACTTATAGTTAATTTATAGGTAACCAGCTTTGCCTCAATAAATTAAATCTCCGACTGAGGCTTTAGATATATTCTCCTAAAATGCCTTACGGGTTATGGAAATGAGACTATACCATCATGTCAGCATTCTGACATGATGGTTGTTTATAGGCTCATTGGAATGTTTTACCCGTCGGTATTTTAGGAGAATATATCTAAAGCCTCAGTCGGAGTAGAAAGACTACAAGGCAAAGCGTCCGTTCAACACACAACAACTCAAAGCATCAACGTTGAACGTTCCCTTGAAACACCCTCCAATAAGAAAGGCGGTACAACATGAAAATGGGAAACGTAATAGTAGGTCAATCAGGAGGTCCAACTTCCGTAATTAATTCCAGTTTAGTAGGCGTATTTCGTGCAGCAAAAGAGCGTGGAGCAGAGAAAATTTACGGTATGCTTCACGGAGTAGAAGGACTATTAAAAGAACAATATGTTGATTTATGCGATCATATTCATGATGAATTGGAAATAGAATTATTAAAGAGGACACCATCTTCATATTTGGGTTCTTGTAGATATAAGCTTCCAAACGTGGAGGAGAATGAAGAAGTTTATGTTAAGATTTTTGAGATTTTGAAGAAATTAAATATTGAGTATTTTTTCTATATTGGCGGAAATGATTCAATGGATACTATTAAGAAGTTATCAGGATATGCTAAAGATAAAAATATTGGTATAATTTTTATGGGTGTACCAAAGACTATTGATAATGATTTGGCTGTAACTGACCATACGCCGGGATTTGGAAGTGCAGCTAAGTGTATTGGTACAGTAATGAAAGAAGTTATTAGAGATGGTTATGTTTATGGTAATAATAATGTGACTATAGTGGAAATTATGGGGCGTAATGCAGGATGGTTAACGGCGGCTTCTGCTATGGCAAGAATGGAAGATTGTCCGGGGCCTGATCTTATTTATGTGCCGGAAGTGGTTTTTGATATTGATAGATTTGTTCAGAAGGTGGCTAAGATACAAAAAGAGAAGAGTGCAGTGATTATTGCTGTATCTGAGGGGCTTAAGCTAAATGATGGGCGTTATGTTTGTGAACTTAATGATCATGTAGTATTTACAGATTCTTTTGGACATAAATCTTTGTCTGGTACTGCTAGGTATCTTGCTAATAAAGTGGCTAAGGAAGTGGGAAGTAAGACTCGTGCTATTGAATTTTCTACTATGCAAAGATGTGCATCTCATATTGTTTCAAGAACAGATATTACAGAAGCATTTCTTGCAGGCGGGCATGCTGTTAAGGCTGGATTTGAAGGGCATACGGCTAAGATGATTATTTTTAATCGAACTTCAAATGATCCTTATCATATTACTACACAACCATGTGATGTTGATTTGATTGCTAATGTTGAGAAGAAGCTACCGCTGGAATGGTTGTGTGAAGACAATACTTTTGTTACTAAAGAATTTTTGACATATTGCAGACCGTTAATTCAGGCAGAATTAACACCAGTTATGGTTGATGGACTTCCAAGACATTTATATCATGGACTGTTATAGAGGAGGCAGTACTTTTTTATGAGTGAAAATGAAATATTAAATGTTGATGAACTGAATTTTGAAGAAGAAGAAAAAGGATTTTCTATTCTTGAAGCAATTTCAGAAGCTAAGAGATGTTTAAATTGTAAGAATCCTAAGTGTGTAGAGGGTTGCCCTGTGGATAATGAAATTCCTTCTTTTATTAAGGAATTGTCAAGAGGAAATATGGGTATGGCAAGAGAAATTATTGCGGAGAAATCTGATCTTCCGGCAGTTTGCGGGAGGGTTTGCCCTCATGAAACTCAATGTGAAGGAAATTGTGTTTTGGGAAATAAAGGAAATGCAATTAAAATAGGTGCTCTTGAGCGGTTTATTGCCGATTTTGATAGTGATATGGCTCTTATTCAGGATAAATTAATTGCAAAAACCCGTGGAAAGGTGGCTGTTATTGGTTCAGGGCCTGCGGGGTTGACTGTTGCAGGAAATTTAGCCAAAATTGGATTCAATGTGGTGGTATATGAAGCGGAGGCTTGGCCGGGTGGAATACTTTTATATGGGATTCCTTCATTTCGTTTGTCTCAAGATGTGGTTAAACGTGAAATTGAAAGGATTTCTTCTCTTGGAGTAAGTTTTATTACTAATACTGTTGTGGGTCAGAATATTACGGTGGATGAAATATTTGCACAAGGTTTTGATGCAGTATTTATAGGTACTGGTACAGCACTTTCCAGAGATTTAAATTTACCGGGATATAAATATAAGGGGATTATACAATCAATTTACTTTTTACGTATGGTTACTTTATATAATCAGGGGAGCATAAAAAGATCAGAGGTTCCAATTAATGAAGGAGATGAAGTTCTTATTATAGGAGCTGGCAATGTTGCTATGGATGCGGCAAGGTCGGCAATTAGAATGGGAGCAAAAAAGGTAGTGGTTACTTACAGAAAAACCATAGAAACCATGAGTGCGTTAAAAAGTGAATATGAAGATGCACTAAAAGAAGGTGTTCAATTTGAATGGGAAATTGAACCTATTGAATATATTGGGGAGCAGAAAAAATTAACAGGACTGCGTGCAAAAACACCAGAGGGAGAAAAGATTATTCCTGTAGATAAGATATTGATTGCTATTGGTTCAAGACCGGCAGCACGTATTGTTTCTACAACTAAAGGGATTGAAGTTAATGATAATGGTTATGTAATTACAGGTGACAGACCTTATGGTATGACAACACTTAAAGGAGTTTTTGCCGGTGGAGATGTGGTTCATCAGCCGGCAACAGTTGTACTTGCTATGAAAGAGGCTAAAAAGGTTGCAGAGGGGATTGCAGCTTATGTGGATGCAAAACATTTACTGGGGCTGTAATAAGACATGTAGCAAAAACAATTAATGAAGATATAAGTTTTTATGTATAGTTTAATGGTATTATTTAAACAGAGAGAAGCATAAACTTTAATAATCAATAAGAAAAGGTGATTTCATTGGCAAAAGTTAGATTGCGACCTCTTGTAAATAATATAAATATGCCTACGGTATTGAAAACAGCTACTTTTCCGGGTGAAGTTAACGAAAGATTGTTTATTGCAACTCAAGTGGGGGAAATTTTTTATACCGGTGATAGAACTATAGGTACTTTTTTAGATATCCGCCCTCAGGTATTAAAACTGGGGGCTTCTGGTGGTTATGATGAACGGGGATTGTTGGGACTTTCCTTCCATCCAGGGTTTCAACTTAATGGTCTTTTTTATCTTCATTATTCAGTAGCCGGTTCACAAGGCCCTGGTGCTATGTCTGGTTCATTTAAGCCAGATCCTTGCCAGCTTAGCACATTAAATTTAAAATGGACTAACAGAGAAATTCAGTATGACCATATTGATACAGTTGAGGAATGGGAAGTGGATCAAAATAGCCAGACTCAAAAGCGACGTACCCTATTAAATATGCGAAGACCATTCTTAAATCATAATGGAGTTAACAGCTTGAACTTTTCACCTGAAACGGGAAAACTTGTATTATCAACTGGAGATGGTGGGGCAGGATATGATCCATTTAACTTAAGTCAGGACTTAATGGAGATTGCTGGTAAAATTATCGAGATAGATATATCAAATGATATATTTATTGATAATATTCCTGCTGTAACCCGTTTTGACCAACTTCCAGAAACTATTCAAGGAATGCTTACAGTGGTAGCAAAAGGCATAAGAAATACTACTGGCATTTCATATCAAAGACTAAACAACAGTCAATACATTAAATACATAGGTAATGTAGGACAGGATTTAGTAGAGTCGATTTTTTCATTTCTTTTGGATAGACCAATTCCTGTTACTCAATTAGTAAAATCTTATGCTATGAGATTTGAAATTAATCAGGAAGGTTTCATTAATTTTGGTTGGAGGGGATGGGAGGGTGATCTTCCAACTTTAATTATGAAAAAATGCCCTGATAAAAATGCTTTAGATGAAAAAACCATAGCTTATTATGATGAGGTAATTGAAACGTCTGCAAAAAGGATTTCTCCTTTAACCTGTTATTATCACAGTGACTTTCGCAAGGAAAAGTTTCAAGGAACTGCCCTAACTGGAGTTCAGTCATATATGGGTAATGGAATCCCTGAATTAACAGGAAGTGTTGTGTTTACAGATCTTGTTAATAAAGCATCTGGGAGTCTGGCAAAAGGGGTTTTAGCCTATGCAAAAGTAAGTCAGTCATGTAAACCAAAAGATTATAGTGTGATTGAAATTGATTATGATTTTGGCTCTTTGCCGGCTTATTATGTCAGTTTGGGAACAAATATTAGCCAAACCAAATTGTTTTTAGGTGTATACGGCTCCACACAGGTGGCTAAGTTTAATCAGGGTACTATATTTGAAGTTGTTCCATAAAATTACTAAAGTATTCTCATCAACTTTTCTTAGTTTTGATCCGATACATCTAAATATGTATCGGATTTTTGTTGCTACGACAAAGTGGTTATAGCCTTAGTTCGCTAACATTGATAAATCTACGTGGCAATAGCCATTTGGATTTTTCTCCAAATAATCCTGATGATAATCTTCAGCCGTGTAAAAACAAGTTAACGGTAAAACCTCTGTTACTATGGGCTTCTCATATTTTTTTTGTTCATTTGCAATAACCTCTTCAATGATGGTTATTTCGTTTGAATTATAATAATAAATTCCTGTGCGATATTGTGTACCCATATCACCGCCTTGACGGTTTTTTAAGGTTGGGTTAATAATTTTAAAGTATTCTGATAATAACTTTTTGGTTGGTAGTATTTCGGCATCATATTTGATTAGAACAGCCTCCGCATGACCTGTATTTCCACTACAAACCGATTTATAATCAGGGTTATCTGTGCTGCCATTTGCATAACCACATTCTGTAAATGCAACGCCGGGAATTCTTTTGATGTAAGCTTGTGTTCCCCAAAAACAACCGCCTGCTAATATAATGGCAGATAGTTTGCTTTCATTATAATTAATATTTATATTCGGATTATCAGGCATCATCATATAATCATCTCCTTTTTATTTAGTATAACACAAAAAACTACTTTACAAATTGTTGGTGATAAGGTAATTTTTGAAGTTGTTGTTTGATTTGAAAAATATAATATGGGGTAGATGGTATATGGATAAAAAATACTAAAATTGGGAATAATTAAAAGTGTTAAATATAATCCAAATACAATTAGGAAAAAATATGCAAATAATATATCTATTTATAAGTTTTATAGCATCTTCTATTGGTTCTCTTTGTGGGCTTGGCGGAGGAGTCATTATTAAACCCGTTCTTGATTTTGCTAACATGGCAACGGTAGAGACTATTAACTTTTTATCCGGCTCAACAGTGCTTGCAATGAGTAGTTTTTCAGTAATTAAAAACCGCTTAACAAAGGAAAATAAATTAGACTTAAGTTTTAGTTTGCCATTAGCAATAGGTGCTTCCATAGGTGGCATTATAGGCAAAGAATTATTTAATAAAATCACTGTAATATTGTTAAATCAGGAGCTGAACAAAAAAATACAATCCCTATGTCTGTGTGCAATTACTTTGGGTGCACTTATCTATACACTTAAAAAGAGCCATATTAAGCCTTATTTAGTAAAAAGTATATTGGCATACGTTATAGTAGGACTTTTGCTGGGGATTATATCTAGTTTTCTTGGAATAGGCGGAGGTCCAATTAATCTTATAGTATTATATCATTTTTTTGGCTTGGATACAAAAACAGCAGTGAATAATAGTTTGTTTATTATACTACTAAGTCAATTTACAAGTTTGGCTACAACAGTAATAACAAAACAAATACCGGAGTTTAATGTGGTTTCACTTATACTTATGATTACTGGAGGATTGTTAGGTGGTTTCGTTGGTGGTAATATTAGTAAGAGATTAAAAGAAAAAAATACAGAGAACATATTTGTGGGACTAATGGTATTAATAATTGGAGTTTGTATTTTTAATACTGTCAGGTAATTTAAATAATGAGTAATTATAATGGAGCCAAAGGCATCACTAAACCAGTAAAATTGTTACTGTATGTGATGCCTTTTTACTAAGGTCTTAGGTTGATATTTGTTATTACTATTTTGTCAATAGTAAATTAATTTGTAGAGGTGAATTTTAACCCTATAATACCAATCAATAGAAGAGCAACAAAAAATCCTCTTGTAAGAGTCATTTGCTCTTTAAAAATAAGGATACCTATAATAGTTGCACCAATTGCACCAATCCCAGTCCATATTGCATATGAAGTACCTATTGGAAGTGTTTTTGTTGCTTGTGCTAAAAAATAAAAACTGATAATCATACCTGCAATTGTGCAAATTGAATACCCAAGTTTACTAAAACCTTCAGAAAACTTTAGAAAAGTTGCCCATACTACTTCAAAAATCCCTGCAATGATTAGAAAAAACCATGCCATTTTTAATTCCTCCCATAAAATAAAAAAATCCAAAGCTCATGTCTTCAACGGCCTAATGACATGATATTTGAATGTTAATTCTTACCCGGCGACAAGTTTATTATTTAATTACTTTCAAAGTATAACAAAATGGCTTAAGTTTGTCAAGATATGAAAAGCATCATAGTCTCATTTCCATGGCTTATAATGATTTTTTCATAAATTATAATGTTTTTCTGAGGGAATATAGTTTGTAGAGGCAAAGCTGTCTTAGAATATTAATCTCATGGTATTTTGATTCAATGCCCTATCTCA
>JAVBPB010000066.1:0-3576 GCA_031549965.1 Mobilisporobacter sp.
ATACCCCTTTTTTTCATACCCCCAAACTGAAGACTCGTTAAAATATTTGCTCATTTCTTCAATTACCAAAAACAGCATATCAACGGTATATTCACGGTATATTGTCGTATGGTTGATAGTATGTTGGCGATATCATGCACATCAATTATCGCTAGGTATATAAATATTTTTAAAAATTTATTTTTTTACTATTTTTTATCATTAAAAATATCTTCTACAATGTTTTTAAATTTTTCTCTCTCTTCTTCTTGTTCTTCTGATAAAGGTATAAGGCATTCTTCTTCGGCAATTTCTCTAAATTCCTCCAATGTTTCAATAAGCCAATTTAGTTCGTTCTTTTTTATACTATTAGGATATTTTATTATTAATGGAAAATATGGTACAAAAGAAAAATCTTCATCAGAACTTTCATAATGTAACTTGAATTTTGCAATAGCGTTATCTAGAGTTTCCAAATCTCCTCTAAATAAGTTTTCACTTGAGTCATAAGTTATCATACACGCATCTAATAAACGAATTTTCATTTTAATTAATGCATATTGTTTTATTAACTTTTCTAATGTTTGTATATCCATATCTAACAATTTGCCTTCTAGACAAGAAACATAAACATCCAAAATAAAACTACCAGTCATACAGTTAATTATTCCCTCATCTGGAAAATCATAATCCTCACCACGATTATAGAATTCTTCAATGTTTTCAACTTCCTTTTGAGTTAATAATTCATAAATCTTTGATTTAGTTAACCACTCACTCAAACTAATATTTTTTTTCATATTTTTTACCCTTTCATGAATTTTTCAGCAAAATCATTAAAAATCTTCGACAGTCGTGCATCTAAATATTCCAATGCAGTTTTACTAATATTTGTGGGAATAGAATAGTAAGCTTCTGCAATACTCCCCGTAATAGCAGCAAGCGTATCACTATCTCCACCAACTGATATAGCAATTCTAATAGCATCTTCAAAGTCCTTTGATTCAAAAAATGCTTGCAAGGCTTGTGGAACGGTATCTTGACAAGTTTCATTGAATCTATATGATGCTCTTATTTCATCAATAGTGAAGTTTATTTCATAATAATTCTCTTCTATATAACTTTTTATTTCTTTAATGTCATAGCCATTTAAAGACATCCAAATTGCTACACTAGTGGCTTCTGCCCCTTTAATTCCTTCTGGATGGTTATGAGTAACTTCCGTTACTAACTTAGAATATAACTTAACTTCTTCCAATGACTTTGCAATATATGCAACAGGACTTACTCTCATCGCAGAACCATTACCAAAACTATTATATGGCTTTGGTTCATCAGAATAAATCCAATCTTCAAATCTTAATCCATAACCGCAATCCGGATAATTTACGCCGATGTTTCGCATATATTTAATTGCATTAATTCCTAATCTAGCATAGTTCCCATTACATTCTATAATTGCTTTCGCAATAGCAATAGTCATTATGCTATCATCAGTAATTTTACAACTATCATCAAATAATTTAAATTCCATAGACTTATTATTATTAAATTCAAATCTTGAACCAACTATATCTCCAATTATTGCTCCTAACATAAGTTCTCCCCCTAAATAATTAATTTTTATGCATTTTATAATAAATGTTCCTTATTCCACTCTCTCAAGATACTTATGAATTCATCTTCCGATATTTCATCTAAACAGTTATTTCCTTGCCCCAAATAAAATTCACGTTCATAACTGCTATTGCTACCCACATATCTCCATTCAGGTGATGATTCATGTAGCCTTTCCAATTGAGTTTTCTCGTTATTCCACTTGACTAAAACAATACTTTTAGACGATACATCTTTAAAAAATATTTTACGTTCCTCTTTTTTCTGCTTTACACTTACAAATTGGTCTTTTTCAATAGATTTATCACTATTCACTAATTTCATAAATTTATTGAACTCTTTGACTAGCCATAATGGAGCATCTTCTTTTAGTCTCCAACCTTGTTCGTCAATAATCAAATATTCACTATCAATCCATTTGGGTGAGTCCAAAGTCATTTTTTAACCTCATTTCTGTTTTGCTACATGAAAATTATCAAAACTTTTTCTTAAGCATGTGTAATTATTATATCATTTTTTGTCTTTTTATCAAAACATAATCTAAAGATTCCAGTATTGCCAAAAACAACATATAAACGGTAGGTTCACGATATGTTGTCGTATGGTTGTAAGTATGTTGCCGATATCATGCACATCGATTATCGCTAGGTGTAATTATATAAGTTTACTGGCTTCAACTATCAACTAGACATTCTAATAATAATTCATTCAAGGATATATAATAGAATTCTGCTAATGTGAGTAAATGATCTATATTGGGATTTGTCCATGATTGTTCCCAACTATAAATTGATGATCTTGAGATTCCTGTTTTCTTTGACAGTTCTTGGTGAGATAAACCATTAAAAATTCTGAGTTTTCTCAACTTCATCCGAAGTTTTTTTGAATCAATTTGATACTTAGTTCCATCTCTTTTTTGAACAGTTTTCTTCCACCGTTCAACCATATTTCTTCTTGAGCCTACAATCTCGACAACAGCAACATTAAATAATTCTGCTAAAGCCATATAATCAATTACTTCATTAATCATTTCTTCTGATATTGCTTTTTCTATTTCAGATAACTTTTTTGCAAAGTCACTTTTTTTGTTTGCTTGATACCATTTGGCATACATTTCAATTATCATTTCTTTGCTCTTTTGCATAAAAAATCATCACTCCTTTGTTAAGTGCTGATGTTACCATATTATTTTAGATTAGTGTAGTTAAATTTTATATTCCTCAAAAACTATTTTTGAGCGTGATGTATTATATTTTTGTAAATAAACTTTAATACTTTTTTCTTTGGCAATGTTAATCAATAAGTTTTTGTTACTTTCATCAATTTCCATACCTAAATATATAGCACTTATGAAATTAAAATCATACAATCTTTTTTCATTAAAAGTCCTTATAATTCTCCATTCCTTTTGCTGTTCCCATTCTTTTTTCTTCGTCAATAATTGTTTGAAAAACTCCAATTGAATATCGCCGTGAAATAGTTTTTTTGATTTGTCATCTAAAATTAATTCCTTCGTGGCCTGCTCAAAAAACGAAAAAATGTTATATTCTTTTTTATCTCCATAGAGAATCATATAAAGACTTTGTATATTTTCTAAAGATTCAAAATCTACATTTTCAATATTATCAAATTGATATTCAATACAAAATCCTTTGTGCATATCTGCATAATAGTTCCACATATAATCATTATTATTATCTTCTGTTAAGCAATGAACCATATTTTTTTCACGCAATATTTTATTAATATCGTTTATAGTCTGTATAATAGAGTTTACCATTTTTTCCAGTTCATTATTGTTTTTAGATAACGCATATTCTGTTAATGATAAAATATTTAATATTTCTTTAGTCGTGGCATTACTATTTTTCTTATAAATATCAAGAGCTTTTGATTTGATTAATCTGCCGTTTTTCGTGTAACAATAGTTTTTTATTTCTTTTAAATTCTCTTTAGTAATCATTTTTTCAACATCAATAT